>CAMATE010000023.1 GCA_945861075.1 Akkermansia muciniphila | reverse complement strand
TTTGCGAGCATTTTGCTGATCGGAGCGACTGGGCCTTCGCCCGCGAGGATGCGGCCATCAACCCCTTCCTGCGCCAAATGTACTCGGGCACTTTCGCTCCCGGTCACCGCTACGATTGGCTGCAGCAAACCGATCCCATCCGCGCCGAGGTCCTTTGGCATCACGGGAGCATGATGGGAGTTCTCTCTGACCTGCCGCCCGCCAGCGCCGACATGGTCCACATCTCCAACATTCTGGACTGGCTTTCGCCCTCTTTGGCCACCCAAACGCTGGAGGCCGCCGCACGAGTCCTCAAGCCCGGCGGTAAACTCATCGCCCGCCAGTTGAATTCGTCGCTCGATTTCGAGGCCCTGACCGATTCCATCGTCTGGGATGCCGACTGGGGTCGGCGGATGGAGCCGCGTGACCGCTCGTTCTTCTACCCACGGATTTTCATCGGCACACGACCATGAAGATCCACAGCTTCCGCGAGACTCCCCCGGAATGGCTGGGTTTGGCCTTGGAGCGTTTCGAGCACCAGTTCCAGTATCCGCTGGGTTCGGGCGAGACCTTCCGCATTTCGCATGGTCGCGAATACCTGCCGTTCTTCGCCGCGATGGGAACCGCCACGCTGCTGGTGGCCGAACAGGCAGGTGCTGTGATCGGCACTCTCGTCCGTGTTGAGCGATGGATCGAAGTGCACGGCAGGGAGGTTTTGCGACAGCCCGTCCATTACTTGGCGGATGTGAAGATCAACGCAGAAGCCCGCGGGGGGCGAGTTCTGGCCGCTCTCATGCTCGAAGCCAAGCGCCAGATCGAGCTCACCGGATCGCGTTCTTGTTACGGCGTGGTGATGAGCGGAACGGCTTGCCTCCCCTCCGATTATACCGGCCGTGTGGGAATCCCCAGCTTCGAGAAAATCGCGGACATCATGATCTTGCGGATGACGCCCGGGAAACCGAGCCAGACCGATTCAACTGCTCCGATCGCTTCGACCGCTTCGACCGCTACGGACGCCGGGCCCGACTGCGTCGTCATGGGCCGGCGTCGTGAACTCCGCAGTCAAATGAATCCCATTCCATTGGCAGGTGGTGCCTGGCTGGAAGACACCCGGCGTGGCAAACGTCTTTGGACGAGCAACGGTGCGGAGCTGATGTCGGCACACTTGAGCTCATTTCGCTTCGACCATGCAACGGACGGGGCACGCATCATCCAGAGCGCTCTCGAGCGGGCCCAATCCTTGGGTTTTCCAGCGGTTTTCACGGCGGTACCCGCTTCGCGTTACCCTGCCTTGCGGGCGGCTTTGACGACGGTCTCGGTTCAAGAAGCTCCCGCCGCGATTTACGGCCACTCGATGGATGCGCATTGGGATTGGTGGGTGGACACCGCAGAGATCTGACTTCGGCGGGTTTGCCCTCATCCAACCAGCACCCCACCTTCGCCTCGCGCTCCGGCGCTCAGTCCTCATCCCGCGGTTCGAAAGCCGAGCGCAGACCCTCGCCCATGGCATTCAAAGCGGCCAGGAGCAGAGCCATCAATCCGGCAGGAAAAACCAGCAACCACCAGCGCACTCGCACCGGATTGAGCTGAGAGGCCCCGTCGGCAATCAAGGTGCCCAGGCTGGCTTGAGGCGGTCGGATGCCCAACCCCAGGAAGCTCAGGAAGGATTCGTAGAGCACCACCGCCGGCACCGTCAGGGTGAGGTAGACGAGGATCACTCCGACCAGGTTCGGGAGAAGGTGATGCAGCATCAATCGAACCGGAGGAACACCGATGGATTGAGCGGCCAGAATGAAGGGCCGCTCCCGCAGACTGAGCACCTGTGCGCGAACCACGCGGGCCATGGTGAGCCAAGAGACCGATCCCAAAGACACCATCATGGCGGCCAATCGAAAGGCCGGAATCGACGAGGGCCACCGATCCGAAAGCCATCCCACGCATCGGGTCTCGAAGAGGGTCAAGGTCAACATCACCCAGACCACCGTGGGCAAGGCGTAGAGCACATCGACCGAGCGCATCATCCACGCGTCCATGCGACCCCCACGCCATCCCGCCACCAGGCCCCAACCCACGCCGATGATCAGGCTGACCCCGGCCCCGACCGCCCCAACCATCAGCGAGATGCGGGTCCCGATCATCACCCTCGAAAACAAGTCGCGTCCGTGGATGTCGGTGCCCATCCAATGCCGACCGTCGGGCGCGGTGAACGGCGAATCGGTCCCCTGATTCGGATCAATGGCCAGCATCCAGGGAACAAACACCGACAACACGGTCGCCAAGAGCAGGAAGATCAGTCCGGCCACTGCCCATCGGTTGGAGCGAAAGCGTTGCAAGGCCTGACGCCCCGGACTGGAAGGAGCCGTGTTCATGACCGGATGCGGGGATCCACCCACCGCAACAGCAAGTCCGACATCCAGTTCAGCACCTGAAGCAGCACGGAATAAAACAGCACCATGCCCATCATCATGGTGTAGTCGCGACTGAAGAAGCTGTTGATGAAAAAGGCCCCGGTCCCGGGGATTTGGAAGAGGTTCTCGACGACAAAGGAGCCGGTCAGGAGGTCTGCCAGCATGGGTCCGGTGTAGGAAATCACTGGCACCAGGGCCACGGGCACGACATGCCGCAAGATCACCGCCGTTTCACTCAACCCCTTGGCGCGCGCTGCCTGGACATGCGGGCTTTTGAGGACTTCGAGCATGCCCTCCCGCATCCAGCGAGCAACCCGGGCGGCGAAGTATATGCCTAGGGTAAGGGTGGGCAGGATGGCGGTTTTCCAGGATCCCCACAGGGCCACAGGTAACCACCCGAGCCCGAGTCCCAGAATGAGGATCAACAGCGGACCCAGCACGAAGACCGGCACGCAAACGCCCACCAACGTCAGCAACGAGGCAGCGTGGTCGGCCCAACCGCCTTTCCTCAGTGCGGCCAGCGTCCCTAATGGGAGGCCCAAACCCATTGCCACCCCGAAGGCCATCGCTCCCAGCGTCAATGACACTGGAACCGTCTGCCCCAACAAGTCGTTCACGGAATGGTTGCGGTACTTGAGCGAGGGTCCGAGGTCTCCCCGAATCACATTCCCGAGGTACCGAGCGTATTGCCGCCAGAGGGGTTCGTCCCAGTGGTACCGGGCTTTCAAGGCCGCCTCGACCTCGCGGGAAGCCGACGCGCGCTCCCGATCAAACGGGCCTCCCGGAACGGCCCGCAGGAGGAAAAAACTCAACGTGGCCACGACCCAGACGAGGACGGGGATCAAGGCCAAGCGTGCCTGCCAGGATTTCATGGCCGGATCCTCCTCATGGAAAAGAACGGATGCTCATCCATCCGATTGGGCCAAATCCCGCCGATTTTCCGGGGATCGGCGGCGTAGAGTCCCACGTGGCTGTAAAGGCCAGTCACCGGCACGGCCTCCGTCACCAATAAGGTTTCGGCTTCCCGCAAGAGGCCCAACCGGCGTTGAGGATCCACCTCCGCGGCCGCCGCCTGAAGCAGTCGATCGTAGCGCACCTCTTTCCATCCTGTCCGGTTGTTGCCGCTGTCGGAGAGGAAACAGTCGAGGAAGGTCATGGGGTCGTCGTAATCGCCCACCCAGGATCCGCGGATGAAGTCGTAGTTCAGCGCGGACATTTCGGCGAGGTAGGTCTTCCACTCGAGCGGCCGCAATTCAACCCGGATGCCCAAGTGTTCCCGCAGCATGGCCTGGATCTCCACGCCGGTCTGCTCGTAGATCCTCGAGCCGACATTGAAGGTGTATTCCACCACCGGAAACCCCCGCCCCTCCGGATACCCGGCCTCGGCCAACAGGCGTCGGGCGGACACCGGATCCCAGGGAACCCCAGGGGGCGGTTGGTATCCCCCGGCGCCCGCGGGAGTCACCGCGGCACTGGGCCGCTCGCCCATTCGGGTGATGCGTGCGGTGATCCGGGACCGATCCAACGACATGGCCACGGCCCGACGGACCCGGGCATCGTGGAAGGGTTTGCGTGTGGTGTTGAAGCGGATGAAGTCCTGTCCGAGGTAATCGAATCGATGGAAGTCGAGCCGCTGCGCCAGCTCTGGCCCCAGTTCTCCCGGAATGATCTTGCGATCGGAAATGAGGTCCACCTCGCCTTTCAGAAAGAGGTTGAGGGCGGTGGAGGGATTGTCTCCGCTCAAGATGTCGATGCGTTCGGCCGTCACCTGAGCGGCGTCCCAGTAGTGCGGATTGCGCGCCAAACGGAAGCGGTCATTCACCCGCCAACCCAAGAGCCGATAAGGACCACTGCAAGGCAAGGGCTCGGCCCGGATCCATTGATCTCCCAAACGTTCCACCGCTCGGCGTGGGATGGGGAAAAACACCCGGGAAGCCGCTAGCTCCAAAAAGTAGGGTGTGGGGTTCTCGAGGTGGACGCGGACCGTATGGGCATCGATCACCTCGGCTCCCAACCGGGATGTATCTCGGATTTCGCCATTCACGATGGGCCGCCCATTGCGGACGCAGAAGAACTGGCTGGCATAATCAGCCGCCGTAGCCGGAGTGACCGCGCGCCGCCACGACCACACCACCTCCTCGGCCTCTATCGGCTCACCGGTGGACCAGCGGGCGTCCGAGCGAAGGAAGAAGGTGTAGGTGAGTCCATCGGCAGAGATGTCCCAATGCGAGGCCAACCCGGGCATGGCCGTGCCGTTGGTCGGATTGAACCGAGTGAGCCCCTCGAACAGCGCCGAGGCGATGCGGCCATCGGCCTGCCCCGTGAGGATTTGCGGATCGATGGTCTCCGGTTCCGGGCCATTGTGCAGGACCAGGTCGGCCCGTTCTGCCGGAGAACAGCCCGCAAAAAACCATGCACCCGCTATCAAGGCCAGGCCCAGAGCCCGAGCAGCGCTCCAGGAGACCCTGGAGCCAACCAGCCCGGCCCACCCATGCAGGCAACAAAAAGCCCCCGTCTTGCGAACGAGGGCGTTTCGTTGAACCTGACGACCGATCACTTCGCTGCAGGGGCGGCGGCGTTGGTCGGCGTGATGAGGGCGTTGGCGGAGGTGGCAGCGGGGGCTGCCGGAGCGGTCGCCTCGGAGCGGCTCACCGCATCACGGACGGCCTTGGCGGCCGAACTCGATCCGTTCTTCATGTTGCCCAGCCAAGCCAGGAGAATGCACAGACCCAGGAAGATGCCACCCATCCACTTGGTGAGGCTGGTCAGCGCGCTGCCGGCACCGGCTCCCAGCAAGGTGTCCACCGCGCCGGAACCGAAGGCCATGCCCATGCCGGCTTCTTTCTTCGGCAACTGGATGAGAACCAGCAAGCCCAAGAGCAGGCACACCACGACGAGAAGGAAACTCAAAAGACCAATCAGGATACCCATGATATGAAAAAGTTGGCGGAGGAGTTGGAGTTGGAAAAACGACTCAAATCGAGTTCTTGATGATTTCGACGAAACCCTTGGATTCCAAGGAAGCCCCACCCACCAGCGCGCCGTCGATGTCGGGCTGCTGGAGCAATTCACGGGCATTGGAGCCCTTCACACTGCCGCCGTACTGGATGCGGACGCGGCGGGCAATGGCCTCACCGTGCATGGAGACGAGCACCTTGCGGATGAACGCGTGGACCTCTTGGGCTTGGGCGCTGGTGGCCGTCTTGCCGGTGCCGATGGCCCAGACGGGCTCGTAGGCGAGAACGGTCGATTCCACCTGCTCGGCCGTCAGACCGGCGAGGCTGCCGCGGACCTGGGTCTCAACGACCTTCTCGGTGATGTTGGCCTCGCGTTCGGCGAGGGTTTCACCCACGCAGACGATGGGGATCAGGTTGTTCGCGTGGGCGTTGGCGGCCTTCTTGGCGACCAGAGCGTCGGATTCCTTCTGGAACTGACGACGCTCGCTGTGTCCGAGGATCACATAGCGCACCGATAGCTCACGGAGCATGCCCGGGGCGATCTCACCGGTGAAGGCGCCGTAGCCCGAGTCACTGAGGTTCTGAGCACCCAGACGGATGTTCGAACCCAAAATGAGCTTGGAAACGTCGGAAAGGGCCGTGAATGCGGGGCAAACCACCACATCCACTTCCTTCACCGCGGCCAACTCGCGAATCAGGTCGGTGACCAAGGCCACCGCCTCGGAGTTGGTCTTGTTGCTCTTCCAGTTACCGGCAACGATCAATTTACGCTCTTTGTCCATGCGAAGCAGATCAGGGACATTAGCCACCGCCCGGTTTGCGTAAAGAGGGAAAAGCCTTCCTCGGGACGCCTCTTCCATCCAACCCTCCCAAGGTTAATCGGCGCTCGGCTTGAAGCGGTCGGTGCTCCGGGCACAAACAACTTCCCGGACCCGCGGATAGGATTGAGTCCGCCGTTCTAACGCCACCCGACAAATGTGCAAAGAATGGGAGGGCTGGCGCGCTCCGCCGAAGGCAAACTCGTTCATCGACGATTCCAGTGTCGCGGCAACTCAGTCGGCAAGAGATTGCCGGTGGTCGAGACGGTGCACGAGAAAGTACTATGCGATGATCTGTTTGAGCACTTCGCCGCCGATATCGGTCAGTCGGCGGATGCGTCCATCGTAATGGTAGGTCAGGTTCCCGTCGTCGAGGCCGAGGAGGTTGAGGAGAGTTGCGTGCACGTCGCGGATGGGGATGGGTTTGTCTGCGGCGCAGAGGCTGAAGTCGTCAGTCCCGCCGGCCGTGGCTCCACCTTTGACGTCGCCTCCCGCCATCCACATGCAGAGCGCGTGGCCGTTGTGGTCGCGTCCAACTTTATCGCCGATGCTCCCATTGACGAACGAGGTACGACCCATCTCTGAGGCCCAAACGACGAGGGTTTCGTCGAGTAACCCCCGCCGCTTCAAATCCGCCAGCAACCCTGCCACCGGCAAGTCCACCTCGCGACTGTGTTTGATCATGCCGTCTTTCACGTTCCCATGGTCGTCCCAACTGTCTTTGCCGATCTGCACACCGTGCAACAGGAGCGTGTGGCGCACGCCCCGCTCGACAAGGCGCCTGGCCAACAGACACTGGCGCCCAAAGCCGGCTGTCTTCGGATCGTTGAGACCGTAAAGGGCCTTGGTCTCGTCCGTTTCGCCGGCGAGATCAACGAGTTCCGGTGCAGCAGTCTGCATGCGGAAGGCCAGTTCGTAGGCGCTGATGCGAGCCTCGAGTTCACTGTCCTGGCCGCCGTGGCCCAGATGCCGGCGGTTAAGCCAGGCAAGTGCGTCAAATTCTTGTCGTTGCTGCGCAGCACTCACACCTTCGGGCCGGGCCAAATCCACAATCGGCGTGCCGGTGGGACGCAGGAAGGTGCCCTGGTAAGCTGCAGGTAAATAGCCGTTGCTCCAGACCGCCGCACCGTTCGTGGGCGCACCGCGGGGATCTTGGATGACGACGTAGCCCGGCAGGTTCTGGTTCGCGCTGCCGAGCCCGTATTGCACCCATGAGCCGACCGACGGGCTACCAGGAAACTGGCTGCCGGTGGCGACGTGGAGTGTGGCGGGGCCATGATTCTGGTTGTCCACCTGGATGCCGTGGATGAACGCGAGATCGTCCACGTGCCGGGCAAGGTTCGGAAACAATTCGGAAACGTAACGACGCGACAGCCCATGCTGCTGAAATTTGAAGGGGCTCCCCACGCACTGATGAGCAAACGTCAGGCGGCCTTGCAGTTCGCCAGATGCGATCTTGGGGATGTGCGGAATTTGTTTGCCATGAAACTCGTTCAGCTTCGGCTTGTACTCGAACGAATCCACCTGACTGACGCCGCCGCACATGAAGAGCATGATGCAATTTTTTGCCTTGCGAGGAAGTGGCGCCGCCTTGACGACCAACGGATCGACCATAGCGGCAGCGCCTCTAGCCTCGCGTGCCATGAGGCTCGTGAGAGCGAGCCCGCCGAAGCCATGGAACATCCGCCCAAGGAATTCCCGGCGACTGGAACCGGATCCCTTGAACCACAGTTCACCTTGGTATGGATTATTGGACATAGACAAACTCGTTGGAATTGAGCAGCACGCGACAAACTGCGGCCAGCGCATCGCTGCTATCCGCACTCGATTTCATCAGCGCTTGCATACGTTCGGATTCATCGGGTGCAGGCTCGCGACCGAGCGCGATCTTGAAGGCCAGTTGGATTTGGGCCGCTGCTGAGTCACCTGCCTCTTTGCGGACGCGCGCGGAAAAGTGGGTAGCCTCTTCGTTGGCGAAGCGCCCGTTGTACATGGCCAGCGCCTGCAATGGCGTCACCGAGGCCTGCCGGCGGTCGCGCGTGCCATCGCACACCACCGAGTCGAAGGTTTGCATCAACGGCATAGTCATCGAGCGTTGCTGATAGATGTAGACGCTGCGCTTCCGTCCCTCGGCACCTTCCTGCGTGGCCCACTTGCTGTTGTCGTATTTGACTTCCTCAGCCAACCCATCGGGCAACGGCGGGAAGATCGGAAGCCCATACTGTTCCGCGTTCAATCGTCCGCTCACCACGAGCACGGAGTCCCGCACGGCCTCTGCTTCAAGGCGCCGCGAACGGAAATGCCAAAGGAGCGCGTTCTCCGGATCGGCCGCCTCCGCCTCAGGATCGTGATGCCGGGAGGACTGGCGATAGGTGGCGGAGTTGAGGATCAGCCGGTGCATGGCCTTGACGCTCCAATTGGAATCGGTGAACCGGCGTGCCAGCCAGTCGATCAATTCCGGGTGCGAGGCGCCGCCGCTGAGCTTGCCGAAATCGCTCGGCGTGGCCACGAGGCCGCGCCCGAAGTGCCAGTCCCAAAGCCGATTGACCATCACGCGCGCCGTCATCGGGTTGTTGGTGCGCGCGATCCACTGGGCGAGCGCGAGGCGGCGGCTGCGGGTCGGCCAGCGTTTGAAGGGATCCAGACGGATCGGCGCTGGATCCTGATGACCGGTGATGACGCTGGGAAAGCCGGGCTCAACAACTTCGCCGGGCTTGTCCCATTCGCCGCGAATGAGCACCCGAGTCTCCGGCACACCAGGCTCGAACGGCGGGCCGTAGGAGTGGCGCAGCGACATGGCGACAGGCTGCAGGCGCTTGAGTTCCTGCTCGAGCAGGCGAACACGCGTCTTGGCTTTATCCCGCTGAGCGCGTAGCTCCGCGGTCAGAGGAATCTTCGGGGTCGATTTCTTGCCGGCATCCTCAACCTTTTCCAACGCGGCCACGAGTGAACGAGCCTCGGCCAAATCTGCATTGCGTTGCTCAGAGAGCTTTGTCGCCCACTCCTTTTCTCCCTTGCGATAGAACGACGCTGGGAGCGGTGCCCCGATCTGATAAATGTCGCCAGGTAGCGGGCGTTCGAGTTGAACCGTCGAGAAGAATGCCTTCAAACGATAGAAGTCCCTCGTCGGAATACGATCATACTTGTGATTGTGACATTGTGCGCAACCGATGGTGAGTCCGAGGAAGACGGAACTGACCGTGGAAGTCATTTCACTCAGCATTTCATGGCGTGAAGCATCACCTCGGGGTTCGGTGAACGGGGCCAGGCGCAGAAAGGTCAGTGCGACGGTGGGTTCGGGCTTGGATCCCGGAAGGTCGCCCGCGCCCATGATCTCCTCGGTTTCATCGCCCGCGATCTGTTCGATGACAAATTGATCGTAGGGCTTGTCTTGGTTGAAGGCGTCGATGACGTAATCCCGGTAGCGCCAGGCGTGTGGCAAATCCGGATCTCCTTCGTAGCCAGCGGTGTCGGCGTAGCGAGCAAGATCAAGCCAGAAACGAGACCAACGTTCGCCGTAACGCGAATCCGCCAGCAGCTTGTCTACGAGCTTCTCATGAGCCCTGGGATCGGTGTCGTTCACGAACGCGTCCGTTTCGGCAGGCGACGGAGGAAGGCCGATCAAATCGAAGTACAGCCTTCGAACGAGAGTGCGCGCCGAGGCTGCGGGCGCGGGCGAGAGACCTTTCTGTTCCAGCGCAGCCAGAATGAAGCGGTCAATTCCATTGGTCACCCAGCCCTCGTGACGAACCTGCGGCGGGGTGATGTCGGTCACCGGGGTGAAGGGCCAGTCAGCAACGGAATTCGTGGGCGACGGATCCGCACGCAGCAGAGTCGCCGCAAGACTGGCTGCAAAAAAGCAAATGACGATCGGCACGGTCGAAGTGCGACCAAACGCTGATGTCTTTTGCACCCAGTTCATTGCAGGTCATTCTCTACTTTGGACATTAAATGCCAAGCTCAGCCGCGGCCATGGATTATGAAGCCCGGTTGGGGTAAGCTCCTTTGGATGAAAGGTCGGTAATCTGCGGTTCAGGGTGGTGAGTTCGAGACTTGCAGCCCGTCGGCAGGCACTCCAACTGATCTAACGATCGCGATCCTTGAGGGCACAACGGGCCTGACCCCAAGGCCAGAAGAGCCACCGGCTTCGAATCGATCGCGACGATCTGCCGCAGGGAATCAACCAAGGGCTTCGTGGCCCCCAATATCGTCGAAAGAATCCAGTTGGGCGTCGAAACACGCTGGGGCTTCGTTGGAAGATACCACGCGGACGGAAGGCGTCGCAGAGTTTGAACCTCAGGAAGATCGGTGCAGTCGTTTCAACCCGCATCACTGGGGCGCAAATGGGGCTATTTATTTACGATAGGAAAGACTTATTCCCTCCACACCACCGCCAGGCTTTCAGCATAAGAAACCCGTCCCTCCCGCCATCCCGCGCTCAATCGGCGTTCGGCTTGAAGCGGTCGGTGCTTCGGGCGCGGGAAATGGCCGCATCGTAGGTGATGAGGCACTTCGAATAGAGGTCGTAGAGGCAATTGTCCATGAGCACCGAGCCATCCCGGGCCCCCAATTGCATGATGGTGTAAAGCTGGTGCAATTGATTTTCGCGGATCACCGAACGGGCGGCGGGCGTCACCATCATGAGCTCATAAGCCAGCACCCGTCGGGTCCGGTCCACACACGGCAGAAGGTCCTGGGCGATCACGCCCTGGAGCGAATTGGCCAACTGCAGCACGACTTGTTTCTGCGCATTGCCCTCGAAAATACCCACAATCCGCTCCAACGCATGCATGGCGCTGGGGGCGTGGAGGGTGGCCAGAACCAGATGTCCGGTCTCGGCGGCAGTCAGGGCCGTCTGAATCGTCTCGTGGTCGCGCATTTCGCCGATGCAAATGACGTCGGGATCCTGCCGCAGGGCATGGATGAGCGCGTGGTTGAAGGAGCGGACATCGGTCAGCACCTCTTGCTGGACCACGATGGCCCGCCGGTTTTCATGAACTCGTTCGATGGGATCCTCGATGGTGAGGATCTTGCAACGGCGCTCCCCGTTGATGAGGTCGATCATGTAATTCATGGTCGTACTCTTGCCGGCTCCGGTGGGGCCGGTGATGAGGATCAACCCGTTGGTCTTGCGAGCCAATTCATCGACGCGGGTCGGAAGGCCGAGTTCCTCGCGGGTCGGAAAGAGCTTTCCACAGAACCGGCAGCTCAATTCGGTGACGCCGTTGCGCCGGTAGAACGTGACCCGGATCCGGCCGGCCACCGCGTGCCGGATGGAGATGCACAACTCCCAGAGACGATCCAGCTTCTCGCGCTGGAGGTCGGTCATGAGAGATTGCGCCATGGCCTCGCATTCCTCAGGCCCCAGGGCGTCTTCGTCGGCCATGAGAATTTCGCCCGTGACCCGGAAGGCGGGCGGGACTCCGACGATGACATGCAAGTCGGAGGCACCCAACGACACGGCCTCGATGAGTAGTCGATCCATCCGGGAGTGAAGGACGTCGGTGACAGAGGGATTCATGATCTGAAAAAACGTCGAAAACGGCCGGTGCAACGCGCCAGAAACCCGGGACGGTCGGAACGGCTCAGGCCGTCGCGGGCCGCCAGTGAGTCCGGCTGGATTTGCCAGGCTTGGGTGAAGGAAATCCGGGCCTCTTCGTGAAAACCGAGCAAAAGTTGGAGATCTCCGGCCAGGAGCCACGGTGAAATCTCGCCGGGAGCCAGACTGCAGGCGTCGCGGGCCGATTGCAGCGCCTTGGCGAACTGTCCGTGGAATTGCCGGATCCGCCCGGTCAACCACGGGCAGGTCCAGTCGGAGGATTGAACGCTGCGGGCCCGCTCGAAGCAGTGATCGGCCTGTTTTTCACGGCGCGACAAGAACACATCTCCACGAGCCAGCCAGACATAGGCCGAATCCCCCCGCTCCTCGATGCTGGCATCAGAAAACGCGATGGCATTGTCGTGGTCCCCCAACCGGCCGAGCGCGACCGCCTTGGCGGCCAGCAACTCCGGCGCCTGCGGAAATCGCTCCAGGGCCTTGTCGGCCCACAAACGGGCTTCGCGGAATTCGCCCAACTCAATCAAGGACCTCACCTGCCCCGCCCAAGCCGGGACGCTCGTCGGATTATGCTCCAGCACGCGGGCAAAAAGTCGCAGCGCCAACTCGAAGTCACCCAGGCAGAACGAGCGCTCCGCCTCCGATGACCAATGCGCCTCTCCCGCGGCGGGCCGCAGAGACTGCTGCCCGGAAGAGTCCGGCCCTGTTTCGAATTCCAGTTTCCCAAAGCGACTCATGGCTGTGTTTGATCGTGGAAAAACCATCGGCCATAGACCCGACCTAGGAAATCGGAATGTCGCACCGCCGACATGCGGTGAAAGGCCTCTGCGAAGGGTGCATCGGCATTGCGGCGGACTCCGGCCACCAGGACTCCCTGCCCGGGCACCCGCACCGTGGGCCAAACAAACCACTGTCCGGGTTCCACCACTTGCTCGCCCTCGATCGGCATGCCCTCCAAGCGCGGCACATCCCGGCCGTTGATTCGCACCGACTTCGGCGTGAAGGCGATCCGATCCCCCGGAAGCCCAAACACCCGCCCCAGGATCGGCCCCTGCGCGAAAATCCAGGGATTGTCACCCGCAGGTTGGATGCGGAACCCCTCTTGATGGAAAGCGATCGAGTCTCCGCGCTGCACCTCAACGGCCCGGACCCGCGGGTTGAACACCACGGCCCGATCCTCGGTGGTGATCTGCAAGGGGGTAGCCACCCGACGCCGGAACTGATCGAAGCCCGGCAGGTAGACCAGCGAGTAATAAATCGCCCAGCACACCAGCGGCAGCAGGATCCGCTCGGCGAGGCCGGCCGGGTGCCCCTGGTTCGATTCATGCTGTCGGAGCATCAGGAAGGCCAGCCCGCTGGAATGGCAGGAAGCCATGCCTCCCATGAACCAGCCCATGGTCGGATGGCACAGCAAGATCAAGGTGGCCACGGCGCAAAACCACCAACCCGCCAAGAAAACCCGACCCAAGGTCCGCTGACCCAACAGCGAATAACCCCGGCCCGGGATCAGGGCGGCCATCAACCACTGGAAGCCCGTCAACTCCAGCCCAACCCCACGACCGAGGGGGCTGCTCCACCACATCCGCCGAAGCGCCAACACCAGGCGATCCAACGACTGGCCCAGTCGCTGGGAGATCCACCGGCGCCCAGCGCGCGGCGGGTAATAACTTGAGGACTCGGAATCCATCCGCCAAACAAGTTGGGAACGTCAGTGCCGCTGCTGGTTGTGCAAGGTCACATCCTCGTCCGGCTCGTAATATCCGGAAGTGTGCCGCAGTTCCTGGGTCTGGCCGATCATCTGTTCGAAGAACCGGATGGCCTCGACACACCCTTTGCCTTGAAACCCATCGACATGGATTTCCACCTCTCCGGTGGGGCCGATGGTGATTTCGTATTCGCGCGCTTTCATGGGACTGTTTTTCGGTTGGAATCGATCGAGGGATGAATGCGTCCGAACCGCGATTCAATTCTGCCAATGCCGCACCCGCAGGCGGATGGACTGATTTTCTTCCACGGTTTCCTCAACCAAATCCATCCCCTTGCCTGCCATCTCGGATTTGAGCTTCGCCAGCACATAGTGCTGCACCGTCCGGCCGGCGATCTCGTCGCCGATGGCGCGGAGTTGCTCGTCGGTGAGTCCCTCTCCGGTGACGCACACCGAATCCCGCCCGCGGACATCACGGCTGAACACCACATTCACCCCATCACGGGCCAACTGGATGCGCTGATCCCGCCCCAGCGTGCCGGTCACGGCTGAGCAGTTCGGCACCTCGAGGGTCACGGTGCTTGAACCGGCGCGAAGATCCTGGTTCAGACCCTGTTGGGAAACCTCTCGAGCCACGCTGAAACCCATCGAGACCGCGGCCGAAGCGACAGCAGCGCTGATGGCAGGCCAGGAACTGACGACGATGGGGGCGATGATAGCAACGGCACTCATGGGTAGGGGAATTGTCAGGACGTTATGAAGTTGGACCGGGCTAGCGGGGATTCGTCACGCAGCATCGAACCTTTTCTCAGAATTCCATCTTTCGGGGCAGGTGTTCTGAAGCCCCGGATTGACGGGGCGTGCTGGCGTTGCGCGCCCGACCCTCGGCCCAACTGCGGAGGCGGTTGATTTGTTCATCCATGGTTCGGGCTAGCGGGACGGTCTGACGGATGGAATTCAGGACATGTCCGTTCGTGAGGTCGCCGCCATCGTAGAAGGCCTCGTACAACGCGCTGTTGATGGCTTCCTCGATCTCGGCGCCGCTGAAATCAGCCGAGGCCGCCGCCAGCGCGGGCAGGTCGAAATTCTCCGGAAACCGGCCGCGCCGCCCGATGTGTACTTTAAAGATGTCGGCGCGCTCAGGCTCGGCGGGCAAATCGACGAAGAAGATTTCATCGAGGCGGCCTTTGCGAAGCAACTCGGCGGGCAGGTGCGAAATGTCATTGGCCGTGGCGACGACGAACACGGGTGCGTTCTTCTCGCTCAACCAGGTCAGGAAGGTCCCGAAGACGCGGGCCGCCGTGCCGCCATCGCTCGAACCACTCCCCTGCGAACCGGAAAAGGCTTTGTCGATTTCGTCCACCCACAAAATCGCCGGGGCGACGGATTCGGCGACCGCGATGGCCCGACGCACATTCTCTTCCGACGAACCCACGAGGCTTCCGAACATCCGCCCCATGTCGAAGCGCAGCAGCGGCAACTGCCACTGGCTGGAAATCGCCTTGGCACAGAGGCTTTTGCCGCACCCTTGCACCCCCAGCAGCAGCACTCCCTTGGGGAACGGCAGACCGAAAATCCGCGCTTCGGGCGAGAAGGCGGACGACCGTTTGACCAACCAGTCCTTGAGGATCGTCAGACCACCCACGTTGCCGAAATTCTCGGTGGTGGCGTAGTACTCCAAGAGGCCGCTCTTGCGGATAATTTGCTGCTTCTCGGCGAACACCTCGTTGACGTCCTCGCCGCTGAGATGGGCGTCCTTGACGATGATCTTGGCGAACACATTCTCGGCCTCGCCGAGGGTCAACCCCAGGGCGGCTTGCAGCAACCGATCCCGGCCTGCCGCATCGAGGTCGATGGTCACTTCCTTGATGGAGCGCACGTCATCGAGGATACGATCCAGCAGCGCACCCAGGTCTTCCTTGGTGGGCAGCGGAAAACTCAAGACGGTGATCTCCTTGTCCAACTCCGCGGGAATCTCCAGCAATGGCGACACCAAGATCACCGTCTTGAAACTGTTCTTCAGGTTCAGGGCGATGTCCTTGAGCTTGCGAATGACGGCGAAATTGGACTTCGCCAAGAACGGGTGGAAATCCTTGAAAAGGAAGATCGCCGGCTCCACCTGCTCCAACACCTGATCGAGCGCGGCGAGCGGGTCTTTGGTGGCCCCGGAGCGGCCCTTCTGGCTCTGGATATTGGTGCCGGCCGCCACGATGCCCGTGGAATAGGACCACTCGAAGGCCTTCTTGCCCCGGCGGGCGGCGATGTCCAAGACCATCGGGAGCACGCGCAATTCCTCGCTGGTCTGGATATAGATCAGCGGGTAGCGAGCTCGGATGAGCACCTCGAGTTCAGAGGCGAAGGATTGGGCGGTCATGGCGTGGTCGACTCAGGATCGGGGGTGGAGGCTTTCGGATCCAGCACGGTCCGAAGAAAAGACGCGAGTTCCGGAGTGAGGTGATGGGCGAGGATGCGTCCGTCGGGCAGCAACATGAGTTCCGAGACGACCGGAACTGAATCCGGTCCGGGAACGGACGAAACCGATGGTGCCGACGGTGCCGACGTTTCCGACGGCTTCAATTCTCCCGAAGGTTCAGGCAACGGATTCATGGGTTCTGGGTCTCGAACGTTCATTCGATGAGTCGCAGTCCAGCCGACAGTCCAATGCGCATGGCTTCCTGGGCCTCGCTTCGGTTCCCGGGGGCTTTCAGTTCCAGATGACGACCGCTGAACCAGCCAGGCCAGAAGCCGGTCCTCAAACTCACCTCCGCCTGGGGTAACTGCTCCGCAAGCCAGGCCGCAGCCGGACGCCAGCAGCAGTCCAGATGCCCCGGCAGGAGCAAATGGCGTACGATCAGGCGGGTATGGCCGGACGCCCACTGCAAGTTGGGATGCACTCGGGCGCAATATCCCTCCACCCGGGCGATGCGCCGGGCGCAGTCGTCGTTGCCGAACTTGAGATCGGCCACCCAGGCATCAAAAACCCTGTCCAACAGCGCATTGGACTCCGGAGTGCCGTGGGCATTGGTTTTCCACACCACAGGCAATGCGTCTGGCAAGGCGGCCACCAGTTCCAAGGCCGAGGACAGATGAATCGTCGGCTCGCCCCCGAGGATCATCAGACTACGCACCGCACCCGATTCCCAAGCCCGACCAATACGGCCCAGCAAGGCCTCCCGCTCCACTCCTTCTGGAACGGAACCGGCCGATGCATCCCAACTCTCGCGTCCGGTGTTGCAGAAATCGCAGCGCAAATCGCAACCGCTGAAGGACACGGCGAAGACCGGACACACATCGGATTCATCGCCCACTTCAATCCGTGCGCTGAAGATGCGCCCCTCGGGACCGGCGTGGCAGGGCCCTTGTTGGCCGGCCAACCGATTCACCCCGCAGCGATGCGCGCACCAATGACACTCGCCCAATTGTTCCCGTGCGATCGCAGCCCGTTGGGATGCCAACACGCGCCGCGATCCGTTCCTGAGATTTCCACCATCCAGCAAACGGATGGGATTCAGGCCAGTCCTCGTGGCCGAAGTGAAGTCCCTCTCCAGTGGACCCACGCTCTGAAACAGGGCGAGGCTCAAAAGAGTCGCCTCCACCAGGGTTTTGCGTCATCGCCGGTGGACGAAGCGGCCCCCGCCGGATGGGCCAGGCTCGCCATCACACGGGCGCGCAGTTCTTCTGGAACCGGCGTCTGGGAACGATCCCAAGCAATCAAGGCTTCCGGGGTCTCGAAGTCGACCGCCGTCCGGCCCTCGGAGTGCTGATTGGAGGCATTTTCCAAGTTCTCCTGAGTGACCGTTTGAAGGCGTTTGGGCGAGGGGTTCATGGGAGTGAGTTCGCGAAAAATGAGAATTCAGCCGGTCTTGGCGAAAGCCGCCGAGAAGGCCTTTCGGGCCCGGTGCAATTTTCCCCGGACGGCATCGGGGCTTTGCTGGGTGATTTGCCCGACCTGCTCGTAGCTCAAGTCTTGATCAGCCACCAAGAGCAACAGACAGCGGTATTCCTCAGGCAACCGATCGAGGGCGGTTTGGATCCGCTGCCCCAGTTCCTTGGTTTCGAGCGCCCGCAGAGGATCCCCGGCCGTGGTCGGCTGGGACTCCAGAATCGAAGCCTCGTCGGTGGCGTGGATATTCCGCGCCGACCACCGCTGCCGCAAATTGGTGCAATGGTGGAGCGTGATGCGGTAGAGCCAGGTCCGGATTTCGGAGTCGCCCCGAAAGGATCCGAAATTCCGGAAGGCCTTCACGAACACATCATGGGCTGCGTCTTGCGCCTGCGCGTCATCGCCCAAGAACCGGAGCGCCAGATAATACACCGGCTGGGCATGGGCTGCATAAACCGCTTCAAAATCCGGAGCAACCCCACCGTTTTCGCCCACGTTGCCCCCGGCTGCAGGAGCATTCCCCTGCTCCACGCAGGCGATCTCCTGGGTCTCGGGCGCGATCATCACCCCCTTTGGACAAGGCCACCGCGCCCGTGTCACGCGGGAAAAACTCCCATTGCTGGAACCCGACTATCCGCTGAGTCCGGTTGCAGGGGCGAACGCGTTGACGGCGGGGTGGATTTAATACATTGATATCGATGTATGAAGACCATCACCGTCAATGTATCTGAACCGGTGTACGAGGATTTCCAAAGATTTGCACAAAAGATGGACCGGAAAGCCTCCGAACTCATCCGAGAGGCCATGGAGGCTTACCGCCAACAGCACATGCTGCGTCGGACTTCGCTACGGGATCGGCGTCCCGCCAGCGTCGGGGGCCCCATCCAACCCATTACCTCCGAAGACGATTTGCTGGGAGAAATGCTCCATGACCTACGGGATTGATACCGATTTTCTGGTCGCGGTGGAGATCCGGGATCACCCATTCCACCGGGAAGCCGACGCCTTGCTCCGATCGTTGCTGGATGACGGGCATGACCTGGCCTTGGCACCACAAACCCTCGCGGAGTTCCTGCATGTGGTAACCGACGGGAAACGGATGCCGTCCCCTCTGCCGATGTCCGAAGCCCTCCAACGGGCGGAGCATTGGTGGCAGGCCTCGGAAGTGATCCGGGTCTTCCCTGACGGCCCATCGGTGACGGAATTCCTGGCTTGGATGAACCGTCACTCCCTCGGGCGCAAACGACTGTTGGACACGATGCTGGCCGCCCTGATGGCCCAAGCTGGAGTGACCCGGATCGTGACCAACAACGGCCAGGATTTTCGAGGCTTCGGTCGCTTTGAAATCGTGCCATTTCGGGGCGACTGAATCGTTCCGGATCAGCGACCGGAAGAGTGGAGCGATTTCCCGCCCGGCGGCCCCTTCTTCCCCAATCCTTCCCTCCAAGAGGTTTGACGCCTAAGGTCCGCGCCTGTGTTTCGGCCGTGCATTGATTTGCGCAATGGGAAGGTGGTCCAAATCGTGGGGGGAACCCTCGACGATGCGGGCACTTCGACGCTCACCCGCTTCCAGTCGGAGCATCCGCCCTCTTGGTTTGCCAAACTCTACCAGAAGGACGGCGTCACCGGCGGGCACGTGATCGCCTTGGGGCCCGGCAACGAGTCCGCCGCGCGCGATGCCCTCGGTGCATGGCCCAACGGTTTGCAATACGGCGGAGGCGTGAACCTCGACAACGCCTCGGCTTGGCTCGAGGCCGGGGCCTCGCAGGTCATCGTCACCTCGTGGGTTTTCCGCGACGGACTCCTCGATCGCCAGCGACTGGCCGATTTGGTCCAACGCGTCGGCAAGGAACGCCTGGTGCTCGACCTGAGCTGCCGCAAGCGTGACGGGCGCTATTGGGTGGTGACCGACCGTTGGCAGCGATTCACCTCACTCGAAGTCGACGAGGCGGTCTGCCACGATTTGGCCAAATCCTGTTATGAGTTCCTCATCCACGCCGTCGATGTCGAAGGCTTGTGTCAGGGCATTGATCTCGAATTGGTGGAATCCCTCTCCCGCTGGTGCCCCATTCCGGCAACGTACGCGGGAGGGGCCAAATCCATCGATGACCTCAAGACCGTGGAACGCGTCGGCAGCGGCCGCATCCACCTGACCATCGGCTCTGCGTTGGACATCTTCGGCGGCTCCGGCGTGTGCTATGCTGACTGCGTCGAATTCAACCGATCCTGCACCCCTCTCCGCTGATACCCATGACCCCCAAGCACGTTCGCCTGTTCATTAAGCCCGGTTGCCCTTGGTGCGACGAAGCCATCGAGTGGCTCGATGCGCGCAAAATTCAATACGAGACGCTGGATGTGATCCGCGATGCCGCCGCCCGCGCGGAGATGCGTGAATTGACCGGCCAGACCAAAGCCCCCTCCATGGAGTGGGATGGCCATGTGCTGGCCGACTTCGGCGCGGACGAACTCGAGACGTGGTTGGCCCGCTTGGGCTACGCGGTCTGAAACTCGGATAAACCTCGGGGCGGGACGATTTGACGCAGGCGACGCAGGCGACAAAGGCGGATACCTGCCCGGCTACGGATTGGCCGCCCCCGGCGAACCTCCGAGCCGGCTCGAAGCCTTCCAGGCAGTGGGCTGGTCGGAGTAGGCACCCACGCTCTTGAGCTCCAAAGTCGATCCTCGACCATCCGCTTCGACCGGCCACGGAGCGGCATCGTCGTAGGCCACGCTGAGCACCAGCGTGCCGTCCGCGGTGTGGATCCGCAGCGTATCGCCGCCATTGCCCAGTCCGAATCCGAACTCGCCCAGGGGCGCGGGTCCGGCCGGAAACGCCCGCTGAAACCGAAGCGAATCCTGGCAAAGGACCCCATAGCCGCCCGGCGGAATCACCCCACCCGGCACCACCGCGACATTCTCTTCGGTGGCATCGCGAAGGATCCACCCGGTGAGGTCCACCGGTGCGGTGCCAGGATTGTGCAACTCAAACCAATCCCCCGAATCAGCCGAGTCCGATGGGT
Organism: Akkermansia muciniphila; assembly: GCA_945861075.1. Taxonomy (GTDB): domain Bacteria; phylum Verrucomicrobiota; class Verrucomicrobiia; order Limisphaerales; family UBA9464; genus SXXZ01. The sequence continues at coordinate 1,399 of CAMATE010000023.1, read as the reverse complement.
GGTACTGGATCTCGCTCAAAATCACTGGAGGGCGCGCCGGGGGCACCGGTGAGTAGGCCTCCAAGTGGGCGGTCAGGGTATTGGTGCCGGAGGGCGGACTGAACTCCCACCGAGCCAGCGAAACGTCATTGCCCCAACCGCTCCAGCCCACCGTGCGAAATCCCGGAGCCGGGATGACCGTGGCGACCACGGGCACATCCCGGAAGAAGGTGCCCATCCACGGCGGCGGCACGGCTTGAGTGCGATTCAACCTCAACTGCCCCGCACCGGCCGGCGACACCACGGCCTGCAACTGCGCCAACCCCGACTTCAGACCGAAGTGATTGAGGCAATCCTGCCGGAGCTTGGCCGGGCGCTTGCGGGCGAAGTCGCTCAGCGAGTCGAGATTCTTTTCCCAGGTCGCCAGCGTGAACGGTTCATACTCCAACTGGTAGGGCTTGCCGTAACCGCGCTTCTGCAATTCGGCGAAGCTCCACCGTTGGAGATGCCGAGGAATTTCAGGCCGGATCACTGTGGCCATGGATCGAATCGTGGTCTCGACGCGCTCCTCACGGAACGGGCCGTTCAGAAAATCTGCGCAGCGTTGAATGAAGCGGGTTCGCACCCCGGCGTTGGTCAGGAGGCGACGCAGCATCAAGGTGCGCCCGCCTTCATTGGGCCAACCGGTGCCGGTGCCGGTACCGGCGGTCAAGAAGGCGAACATGTTGTCGTAATTCGCGTAATCGCGGGCCATGGCCGGCACGTACACCTCGGGCTTCCACAAATTGAAGCCGTAGTCCTGATCGTAGACGATCCATCGGAACCGCCCGTTCGGAACCCGGGGGCGCCAGCACTTGATGTTACCGATGTCGAAGTTCTGGAAGTAGACGAGCGACGCATGGTAATCGAGGAAGTTGTCCAGATCGAGGTAGCGGTCGAGGAGCGTTTGGAGATTGGTCGCAATCGTCAGGTCCTTCGTGGTGACGAACGAACGCATGGCCGTGTAGGCCTGGCTGTCACCGGCAATCACGGCGCCGTAGCCCTCGATCAAGTCGAGCCCACCACGGGGCACCTCATGGTTCCCAATGACATAGTGTTCATTGAGCTTCTCCCGAAGATTGTGAATCCCCCAGTAGTCACCATTGAGGTACACAACCGTCGGCCGGTAGGCTTGGGTGTCGAGGCCCGTGTCCGCGATGAGCCGCTCCATCATCGCGTCGCGCATGAGCGTGAACTGGCCGTTCACGAAATAGCTGCCATACGAGGTCACCGGGCCGAACTGGGTGATCGGTGAGCGCACCGCCGTCTGGTGGGTGCTCTGGTTGTCGTTGCCGGAATTGCGCAGCACCAGAGCCTCGAACTGGTCCATCGGCCGGTCCGGAAAGAAGCGGTACGCCAGGTTGCCATCGCCGTACTTGGC
>CAMATE010000022.1 GCA_945861075.1 Akkermansia muciniphila | reverse complement strand
CGGGCGGTGTGCCTCTCAGCGGTTCCCACTCCTCGGGATCGATGCGCGCTGGCCAGAGCACTGGTCCAAAAAAAGCTATGTAGCCTCATGAGGCTTCAAAAAGTTTGCATAGGGGGCCGCGTGAGGCCACATTGATTGCATGAAACCGCCCAAGAAGCCTCTTCGGTATTCTTCAGTGGCCTCGGCCAAGGCCACGAAGGGGCGTATTCTTCGCGAAGCGATCTCCCCGCCCGGCAACACGGCCGTGGTTAATGTGCGTGCTGCCAAGGATCAATTGTCGAGCCTGCTGGAACAGGCGTCGCGGGGCGCCGAGGTGATCATCACCAGCGATGGTCAACCCAAGGCCCGGTTGGTTCCGGTTCGCGTGCAGCGAAAATTGTACTCCGTCGACTGGGGTTGGCTTGAATCCCAACCCTTGGTTTCAGGCCCGTCGGCAGAGGCTCTCGTCGCCGCCGATCGAGCCGAGCGGGCTCATGGGACCGAGCCCCACACATTGGATTGATTCCCCAGCGCATGTACCTCGATTCCTGCATCTTGGTGAAACTCCTCGTCCGAGAGCCGGACAGCGGTTTCTACGCCCGTTTGGTCGAAGGACACCCAGTTTCGTCCTCCATGCTGGCCTTCACCGAGGTCTGGTCGGCGTTGCTGGCCCGCGAACGCGCCGGACACATCCGCACACCGTTGCGCAGCGAGGCTTGGCGGCGTTTCGAACAGCAGACCCTAGAGGGCGTGGTAGAGCTGGCGCCCGTGTCCGAGGCGGTTGTTCGACGGTCTCAGTGGATCTTGGGTCGAGTGCATCCTCGGGTGCCGCTCCGATCGCTTGATGCTCTGCACCTCGCGACGGCCGACCAATTGCAGGACTGGCCCTTGGTCACAGGGGACCAGCGCCTACGGGAGGCAGCGCTGCATCTGGGCTACCCAATCAGCGATCTGCCGCCAGATTGAGATGGCCCGATCGTTGGGTTCATCGGCCGTTTTTGGCCGGGGTTTTCTGTTCCTGCGGCGGTTCATACGAGGTAGCTTCTCCCCTCCAAGTCGGATGTCTGATTCAACTCCCATGATCGAGGTTCAGAACCTCACGAAGCGCTACCCCGGACGCACCGCGGTGGATGGGATTTCATTCACGGTGGGTCGCGGGGAAGTCGTCGGATTCCTTGGCCCGAACGGGGCAGGCAAATCGACGACCATGCGCATTCTCTCGTCGTTCATGCCCGCGACCAGTGGCACGGTTCGCATCGCTGGCTTCGATGTGTTTCATCAGCCTGACGAAGTGCGCCGCCGCATCGGCTACATGCCGGAGAACAATCCGTTGCACATCGACATGCGGGTTCGCGACTACCTGAAATTCCGGGCGCGTCTCAAAGGTTTGGGTATCGGCCGCAGCCGGCAACGGGTCGATCGGGTGATCGAACAATGCGGACTCAAGGACGTTGAGAAGCGCATCATCGGTCAGTTGTCCAAGGGCTACCGTCAACGAGTCGGGTTGGCTGATGCATTGGTTCACGATCCCGACCTGATCATCCTCGATGAACCCACCATCGGTCTGGATCCGCACCAACTGCGTTCGGTGCGGGCCTTGATCAAGGAGTTGGGCCGTCAGCATACAGTGCTTCTGTCCACCCACATCCTGACCGAAGTGGAGATGACTTGTTCGCGGGTGCTCATCCTGAATCAGGGGCGCATCCTGGCGGCCGATCGGGTGGAAGATCTGGAGAGCCGTTTCAGCCAAGACGGTCGTGTGGTGGCCGAGATCGAAGCGACGCCCGAGGCCATTCGGGAGGCGTTTCGCGATTTGCCCGAGGTCGCAGCGCTCGAAATTCAAGCGGCGGCGGGTGCGTTTCAGCGGGTGGCCTTCACACCCAAGGCCGGTCAGGATCTACGTCCGTTGGTCTTCGAACAGGTGCGGCAGCACGACTGGAGTTTGCGCGAATTGACCCGCCCCCGGTTGTCGCTGGAGGACATCTTTATCCAGCTCACGCAGAGGAAGAAGGGAGGGGATCTCTGACATGGGTGTCTTTCTGACCTTGGTGCGCCGTGAACTCGGGGCGGCCTTCAATTCGCTGACAGGCTATGTCGTGGTGGCCATCACGTTGCTTCTGGCCGGCTTTGGTCTGATGGACATCGTGCAGCGATTGAACTCGGACCGGACGCCTTCGCCGATCCCCGAGATCTTTTTTGCCGATGGCATCGTGTTCTGGCTGATCCTGATCCTCACGACTCCGGTGATCACCATGCGCACGTTTGCCGCCGAGAAGGCGCTGGGGACTTATGAGGCATTGATGACCACTCCGGTCGGCGAATGGCAGGTGGTTCTGGCCAAGTTCACCGGATCGTTGGTGTTTTACCTCCTGAGTTGGGCCCCCTTGATCGGAGTTCTCATCGTTTTGCGGCAGGTGACCCAGCAACCCCAGTTGTTGGACCCGTGGGCCATGTGCGGGGTCCTCACGGGCATTGCCTGCATCGGTTCCACCTTCCTATCCATCGGGGTGTTCGCGTCGTCGCTGACCCGCAGCCAAATCATCGCTGCGATGACCTCGCTCCTGATCGGCATCGGGATGTGGACGCTCAGTCTGCGCTTTTCGCAGGCGGACACCACCGGCGACCGGTTGGGGCGCCTGATGGATCATTTGTCGGTGACGCATCACATGCAGGATTTTGCCCGGGGAGTCATCGATGGTCGGGCGCTGGTGTTTCACCTCAGCGTGACGTTCTTCTTTTTGTTCCTCACCCAGCGGGTCATCGAAATGCGGAGGTGGAAATGAGCGGTGAACCGATCCCCACTCCCAGCGATCAACCCAGCTATGAGCCCGGCCGTCGTTGGAGCGCGGGATTCAATGCGTTTGTTGGAGCGATGGCCTTGTTGGCGATCTTGTTGATGGTCAACTACCTGGCCGCGACCCGGATGCGGTGGCGCTATGACTGGGTCGCCGCCCAGCGCCCTCAATTGTCGCCGCTCACCGTGGCCACGCTGAGTGGTCACACCAATGAGGTGAAGGCCATCGTGCTGTTTGATCCCTCCTCCGATTTGTATCGGCACGTCAAAGGGTTGCTTCGCGAGTACGCCCTGCAATCGCCGCGGATTTCCATCCAACTCGTCGACTATGTCCGGGATGCGACGCTCGCCACGGCCATCAAGACGCGCTACGGCCTCGGCTCCAACACGGGTGATTTGGTGATCTTCGATGCCGGAGGCGGCCAATTCCGCACGGTCGATGACTCTGAGATGTCGACCTACGACGCCGACGTGAAGGGCATGATGGCCGGCAAGAACCAGGAAATTCGTCGGGTGGCGTTCCGGGGCGAGGCGTTGTTCACGGCGGCGCTGGCCGGGTTGTCGGAGTCGTCCGGAACCCGCGCTTATTTTCTCCGGGGGCATGGTGAGAACGATCCGGCTTCGGATGACGAGAGCCGAGGGCATTCACGACTGGTCCGGTTGCTGGCCGAAAAGAACGTGGAATCGAGGGTGTTTACCAATTTGCTCTCGGGTGTTCCCGAAGATTGCAGCCTCATGGTCGTGGCCGGGCCGGTGCAACCGCTGCTGACTTCCGAGGCGGCCGCCATATCAAAGTATCTCGACCGGGGCGGACGGGTGTTGGTGACCTTGTCCCTCGAAACCCTGCGCCGTCAGGGCCATCTCGAAGATCTCTTGGAGGAGTGGGGGGTGTTCCTGCCGTCCCAACTGGCCAACGACCAGAAAGCATCGGTGCGCGGGTTCGATATCGTCGCTAATGCTTTCGGATCACACCCGGTGACTTCGCCCCTCACTCGGGCCGGAGCGAAGGTTCATTTTCAGGCCCCTCGCGTGGTGGTTCCGATTCCGGCCAATCGGCTGCCGGCCGATGCGCCGAAGACCACCGCTCTCATCATGACGGGGCCTGAGGGACGCACGCTTTCCGATTTTGACGGTCGGGAGTTTTCTTATGTCGAGGGCAAGGATCGCCAAGGTGAAATCCCCATGGCTGTTGCGTCCGAGAAGGGCGGTGTCAGCGGGTTGAGCGCGGGTCGAGGCACCGCTCGCCTGATCGTGGTCGGTGATGCGGCCATGTGGGCCAATGGGCCTCTCCAGAATCTGGGGAATCGGGATTTCGCGGCTCTTTCCATCAATTGGCTGCTGGATCGTCAGCAATCCATGGCCATTGGCCCGCGGACCATCTCGGAGTACCGATTGAATCTCACCTCCCCCCAGTTGCGACTTCTGAACGGAGTCCTGCTCGGAGCGCTGCCCGGTGGGGTGCTCATCCTGGGATTCATGGTCTGGGCGCGGAGGCGGGGTTGATGCTATTTCATCGATGAACGGAAGAACCACAATGGCGCTGGTGGCACTGGCTCTCCTGCTCGGGGGATGGCTGGTTATGACTGAGCGGCGCGATGAGGTCCGTGTGGCCGGCGCCGAGGGGTCTGTTCGTTTTCGCCGATTGGACCCGCGCGAGGTGATTTCTGTCGAAATTCTCCGATCCAACGTGGCGATTCGCTTGGAGCGGACCAACTCGGGATGGTTCCTGCGGTCTCCTATCTATTACCCAGTGCAGTCGACGGGCGTGGAACGTTTGTTGGAAATGCTCGGAAATCTGGTTCCGCGTTCGCACTTGTCCGGTGCTGAGGTGGCCGCGCAGCGCGGGGCGCTTGGGGCCTTTGGATTGGAGCGACCCGATGTGCTGACCATTCGCACACGTGACGGCATGAGCATCTTGCGCTTGGGAAGTCGGACCGCCCTCGGGAGTCAGTTGTATTTCCAGCAAGTGGGTCAGGATGGGGTGTTCACCGCCGACGCTGGCTTGCTGGAGGCATTGCCTGCATCACCCGAAGACTGGCGTGACCGTCGTCTTTTCGATGCCGATTCGCTGCCTTTCGATCGTTTGGAAGTTCGCGGAGAAACCGAATTTGAGGCGGCTTTGACGACCAACGGCGCTTGGGGGCTCATCCGACCGCTGGTGGCCCGGGCCAATGAGGACCAGATCCGACGCCTCCTCACCGATGCCGCCGACTCACGGGTTTTAGCCTTTGTGAGCGATACGCTCAGTGTTTCTGCCGATGACTACGGTTTGTCCAAGCCCAGCGCCCAGATGGTTCTGAAGCGAGGCACCAACGAAGTTCTCAGGCTCCAGTTCGGTCGTGCCCCGACCAATGCAGCCGGAGAGATTTATGTGCGACGTTCGGATTTCGGGAACATCGTTCGTATTACCAACAGCATTCTGGATGCCCTCAAACGCCCTCTGGCCACATACCGGGATCGTCGTCTGATGCCCTCCATTGCTGGTTTAGACCGGTTGGAAGTGCGCGCCGGGTCAGAGCCTTTCACTTTGGAAAAGCAGGGGACCAACTGGTGGGTGACGACTCCCCGGCGCTTTCCGGCAGACGGTCCCTGGGTTCGGGAAACCTTCCAGCGGTTCATGCGGTTGCGGATCGAGGATTTCCTGGATGATCTGGGTACGGATCCCGCCCGGTACGGTCTGACTCAACCGGCTCGGGAGTACGCCTTCTCCATCGGCAAGTCCAACGGCACGCCCACTCTGCTCACTCGTCTGAGTCTGGGAGATCCCTTGGGCGACGGCCGCCGGCTTTCGGTGCGTCGATCGGACGAGCCGGGGATTTACGGGATCGCCGCCGGCGACCTTCAAACCTTGCCGGTGTCGGCGTCCCAGTTCCGCGACTGGAACCTGAATCCGAGCAACATCGTTCAAATTGAGATTCGCCAACAGGGGCGCACGCGCATCCTCAAACGCAATGCCGCAGGCCGTTGGGATGGGGTGGTTGCGATGCAAGGCCTGTTGCCCGATCCTGCGATAGACGAAGGACTGTTTCGTATCGGTCAGGCTCCCATTGGGCGGTTCCCGGTGCCGAACGAAGCGGCCCTCAAGCAGTTTGCTTTCGACCAGTTGGACCACGCCGTGACACTGACCCAGAAAGAAGGGGGCAATTTCAGGACGTTGTATCTCCGCTTCGGCGGACGCAATGCGGTGAACCAGTTCGTCTGGGCTGCCTTCGATTCCGGTGAGCCAGCGGTGCTCACTCAGTTCTCGCTGAGCCTGTATCAGGAGTACATCGGTCCTTGGTTCAGCGCTCCGCCAGTCACCCCCAACGAGACCAAGCCGTGAAATCCCCACAGGGTACGGATACCGAGCGCCTCCCGGCGGCGCGGTCCATCTGGGCCCGTGGAGCCTGGCCGCGTCGCCTGTTCCGTTTCGCGCGTCGATTTATTTACCTGCTCATCGCCCTCGTGGTGGGCTTTGGGCTGTACCTGAATCAGGTGGGTATTCCTGAGAGCCTCAAGAATCGCCTTCTCGAGACGCTCCGGGAACGCGGCGTGGCGATGGAGTTCGAGCGCATCCGTTTCCGTGCGACCCGGGGCGTCGTGGCTGAACAGGTGACGCTGGGGCGTTTGGGCGATTTGGGCGGGGAGCGATTCGCAGCCAAGGAAGTCCAGTTGGCCTTGGATTGGAAGAAGGTGCTGGCCCTCAAGCCGGAGGTGAGGGGATTGAGGATTCGGGAAGGTTCTGTATCGATTCCCCTCATCGAAAGCAACCGGGTGGCGTCGCGATTCGATTTGCATGGGGTTGAGGCAACGATCCGGTTGGAGGGTTCTGAGCGGTGGGAGGTCGAAGATTTGCGCGCCTCGACGGCGGTCGGAGCTTTTCAGGCGTCGGGAATCTTGGAGCATCCGACAGCTCTGAAGCCGTCTCCGTCCGCGGTTCCTGAGCAGGGTTCTCCGGCGTGGCGTTCGACCTTGCTTCGCGTCCAGCGGACGCTCGAAGAAATTCAATTCGAGACTCCGGCGGAGGTGCGGCTTGAATTTCGGACCGATCTGGCTGCGCCCGCGAATTCCTCAGCCGATTTCAGACTCTCGGTCGGCCAGGTGAAGTGGAATGAACGGTCGCTTCAGCGTCTCAAGCTGAGGGCTCGGACAACCCCGCGCGCCGAAGTTCCGGGGCAATTGTCCGTTCACGTTCAATGGGAGGTGGATGGGGTGTCGGCGCGCGAAGCGTCCATTCTGGGGCTGCAGGGTGAATTGAAGTCCACTCAACCGATCGACGCGGTGCTTCCCGCCCGGGTTGATTGGAGCTTGAGCGCGGACGTGGTCGAGACACCGACCTTCATTCTGGCCGGAGCCAAGGTCGAGGGGGTGTCTGAGCGGCAGGCGTCGAATGCCATTCCTTTTCGTCCTTGGGATCCGAGCAAGCAGACGCAGACCGCAGCCAAACCCAGCCCGCAGTTTCGATCATCCCTCAAACTGCGGTTGCAGGAGTTGAAGACCCTGAATCCGGAGATTCGCCTGAATGAAGCCGAAATCCGCCTGGGCCTGAATCATGATCTAGCCGGTTGGCATCAGGCGGAGTTGGAGATCCAGTCTCCGGGTTTCCAGAGCCCTTGGGTGGAATCGGGAGCGGTTCGTATTTCGCTGACGGGACGTCCGCAAGACCCGCAACGCGGGCTCAAGGATCCTTCGTTTTGGCGTTGGATCCGCCCGCTGTCCATCGAAGGCAGCCTGGAGGCCACTGCGGTGAATCACCCCCTCTTGCGTTTGGATCAGCTCAAGACCCGATGGCGTTCCGGTTCAGGAAAAGTCCGACTGGCGGACATGCGGATCGATCTCTTGGGCGGCACCGTGGCGGGCGACATCGAGTGCGATCTCGATACGCGACGCTTGAGTGTCCAGGCCACTTCATCGGCTCACCCTTCAGGGGTCATCCCCGTGCTGACGCCGGCGGGCCAGCGTTGGTTGGGGCAGTTTTCTTGGCCAACGAATCAAGCGCCCCGTATCGCCGCCCAACTGGGGTTGGTATTGCCGCCATGGACTAACCGCAATCCGGACTGGCGTGGGACGGTGTTGCCGACGGTGACCATCGCCGGTTCGGCGACGGGCGGTGCGTTTGGTTTCCGGGGCATCACCGGGGATTCCGCGAAGGGGGCTTTCACCTACACCAACCGCATGTGGCGGATTCCGGGCATGACGGTGGTCCGGCCCGAGGGACAGGTGGTCTTCGATTACGAAGGACACGAGGTGACTCAGGATTACCGGTTTCAGATTACCTCCGGAGTGGATCCCAAGATCGTGCAACCGCTCATCGCTGAGCCGGGAGCCCAGCGGGTGTTCAATGACTTGAAGTTCGGCCAACCGCCCCAAATCCAGGGGGAGATCCGCGGCCGATGGTTCTCTCCGGAATTGACGACGGTGCAGGTGGAAATCGCGGCCACCAATGTCACCTATCGGGGTGAGCATCTAGACTCGGCCCGCGCAAAACTCGGCTATTCCAACCGGTTTTTGTCGGTCGGCGAGGCTCGTTGCCGAGACGGCGCACAATGGGTTTCCGTCGATGGCTTTGCCTTTGACGCGGCGGCCGGACTGATTTCGTTCACCAACGCCGTCAGCGTTTTTGATCCGTGGCGGCTGACCCGATTGATTGGTCCCATCACGCACCGAACGATGAGCCCTTACCACTTCATTGAACCCCCGCTGGTTCATGTGAATGGCGTGATCGGTATTCGTGGTGACATGTCACGCAACAACATTCGTTTCGACGCCGAATCCGAGGGCTCCTTCGAGTGGTGGAAATTTCGAACCAAAAGGGTTTCAGCCAGTGTTCTGTCCATTGGTAGCCAGTTGTATGTCACCAATATCCAAGCCGGCTTTTATGGAGGGCGTCTTCGGGGGAATCTCGAATTCGAACTCGGCAAGAATGAAGACAACCGCCTGCGCATGGATACCGAGTTGCGAGATGTCGAACTCGGCGCGTTGGTCGCCGGCGTGTCGGGGCGGACCAACCGTCTGGAAGGTCGGCTGTCGGGAACCTTCCGCGTCGATGATGGTCTGACTTCGGAACCCGCCTCTTGGAAGGGCGGGGGACAGGCCACCTTGCGCAATGGATTTCTGTGGGGATTCCCGGTTTTTGGCGTGTTTTCATCCATCCTCGACGGCATGTCTTCCGGATTGGGACAGGCTCGATTCACGGAGGGGACGGCCACGTATTCGCTGGCTCAGGGGGCGGTCCATACTCGGGACCTGCAAATGAAGTCGCCGTCGATGTCGCTCGGTTATGCCGGCTCGGTGACCTATGAGAACAAGGTCGACATGCTGGTGCAGGGTTCAATGTTTCGTCGGGTACCTTTGCTGGGCCCTGTGGCCTCCATCGCTCTGTCGCCGCTCGAAAAGCTCTTCGAGTATCGACTCACTGGAACCCTGGATGAGCCGGTGACCGGTCCGGCCCATGTGCCCACCTTGTTGCTTTTCCCGTTCAGACCCTTTGGAACCCTGAAGGATCTCTTGCCCGAGGAACGTCGGGCGGTCTCGGATCCCGCGGCGTCTCCGGTCTCAAAACAACCCTCAAATCCCCCCGCGGTTCCCAAACCGTAATCTTGCCCCTGCACCCATGAATCGATCGGAACTCATTCCGTTTCCGGATACTGAAACCCTCGTCCAACAAGTGGCCGGTCGCTGGTTGGATGCAGTCGATGCGGCCGCGGCCTCGGGAAAGTCTTTCCATGTGGCCTTATCGGGCGGTCGGGTGGCCGGTCGATTCATGGCTGCAGCCCATGGGCTGGGAACGGCTCGTGGCACTCGTTGGGACAACGTTCACTTTCATTGGGGAGATGAACGCTGTGTGCCGCCCGATCATGCCGACAGCAATTACAAGCTGGCTCAATCGGCCTTGCTGGATCCGGCCGGGATCGACGCCGCACGCCGGCATCGTCTGCGCGGTGAGTTGCCGCCCGAAGAAGCGGCTCGTTTGGCCGAGGTTGAGTTGGCCCGGGTGACCGGGACCGTATCTGGCAGCGTGCCCGTTCTCGATTTGGTGTTCCTCGGCATGGGCGAAGACGGTCATGTGGCCTCGCTGTTTCCGGGAGCCACGGAAGCGGTGGTGACCTCCACACGATGGGTGATCCCGGTGATCGGACCGAAGCCACCGCCGCAGCGCTTGAGCCTGACCTTCCAGGTTCTGGCCGCGGCCAAGGAGGTGTGGGTGCTGGCCTCCGGCGTGGGCAAGGAAGAGGCCCTCCAAGAGTCGTTGCGCATCGGTGGCAGCACTCCGCTGGCTCATTTGCTTTCGCTACGATCCCGCACGCGCATCATGACCGATCTGCCGCTGCCTGCGTGAAGCGGGCTCGGAGTTGTGGGGGCACCCGTGGGATGACCTGCGACATTGAGCTGATGTGACTGCGCTGATGTTGCCATGACCCCGCCCCATCCGGTTCGACCTTCTGGAATCCCGCTCGGCTTGACGCTGGCGGTGGGTGCGTCCGGTGCCTCGGCACTGGGCCTTCAGATGGTCTGGGCACGGATGTTTACACTCGGTTTCGGACAAGAGTTGCCCTCCACCCTGGGCGTCATCACGGCCTTCTTTGGCGGACTGGCGGTGGGTTCGCGTTGGGGTGGGGCTGTCCTCGATCGCCTGCCGTCTCCCGGGATTCGCTGTGCCGTGCTCGAGGCGCTGACGGCCTTCTGGGCGCTGGCGACGGTGCTGCTGCTGCCGCGGGTTGCGGAGTTCTCCTGGCAGTGGCTCGGGCCTGCACCCGGGGTGGGGCTTCACTGGGCGGTGAGCCTGTTGTTGCCGAGTGTGGTTCTGTTTCCGGCGACCGTGTGTCTGGGAGCCATGATGCCGGCCATGGAGCGGTTGCTTTCGGGTTTCCGTGCCGATAGACTTCGCGTGGGGCCCTTGTATGCGGTGAACACCTTGGGTGCAGTCGTGGGTGTTCTGGGTTCGGTGCTCTGGGTGCAACCCCGTTGGGGGCTGACCGGATCGGTGATGGGCTTCGCCGGCCTTCAGTGCCTTTGTGCCGTGTTGTTTCTATGGACGGGACGCCGGGTGCGGTCTGTGGAAACCGTGCCTTCGACGGTGGAGCTAGATGGTGAAAGTCTGAGCACCTCGCGCCTCCGGGTCACCTTGTGGCTGAGCGGATTCTTGGGCATAGGCTTCGAGGTGGTGGCCACCCGGCTTCTGTCGCAAGTCTTCGAGAACACGGTCTTCACCTATGCAGTAATCCTCGCAGCGTATTTGCTGTTCACCGCCTTGGGTGGGGCTTTGCAAAATCGGTTCGCGACGCAAGCCAACCGCGCGCTGGTGGGGTTGCTCTTGGGAGTGGCGCTGAGTGTGGCGACAGCGGGATGGATTTTGCGTCAGACACCGTTGCTCGTTTCGATGATGCGCGACGGCAGGGGAACGCACGCCATGCCGGCGATGCTCGCGGAATTTTTGGTGGCCAGCTCGGTGGTGGCTCTTCCGGCGCTGGCCACGGGAATGCTCTTTGCCTCGCTGGCCACCGAAGCAGGCAGGTATCCGCGTTTTCTCGGACCCGCCGTTTCATGGAATCTCCTGGGTTCGGCCCTGGCACCCGCGGTGATGGCGCTCGGCCTCATACCGGCCTTGGGTACCCGCTGGAGTTGGATCTTGCTGGGTCTGGGATACCTAGCGCTGATGCCGCGGTGGCGACGAGTGGGGTGGGTGACGAAGGCCGGGTTGGTTTTGGCTGCGGTGGCACTGATGAGTTTGCCGCAGGACCTCCACTTGCAGGTCCCTCCGCCCGGCGGGCGCATCGTCACCATGCGCGAGGGTCCCTCGGACACGGTCACCACGGTGGTTCAATCCGATGGGCACCGCATTCTCCGCATCAATCAGCGCTTCACCATGGGCGGGACTGCCTCTGCCTTGGCCGAGCGACGCCATGGTCACCTGCCGTTGCTCCTGCATCCGGAACCGCGCCGGGCTCTTTTCTTGGGCGTGGGCACGGGCATTTCCTTTGCCGCCTTGGATACTCATCCCGGGTTGGTGGCCGAAGGCATTGAATTGGTGCCGGAAGTCGCCGAGGTGCTGCCTGAATTCGCGCCGCACAATGCCCACAGTGATCGGCTCACGGTGCGGGTGGCGGATGCCCGGCGCTTCGTTCGAGCCTCCCCCCAACGCTATGATGTCGTCATCGCCGACTTGTTTCATCCGGCGCGGGATGGGGCGGCGGGCCTGTACACCCGAGAACACTTCCAAGCGATCCGGGATCGCTTGTCCGACGGCGGCCTCTTCTGCCAGTGGCTGCCACTCTTCCAGTTGGACACTTATGGGCTGCGGATGATCACCGCCACGTTTCTGGAAGTGTTTCCCGACGCCTCGGCATTGTTGCTGCGGCTCAACGCCGACACACCGGTGATTGGACTCATCGGAGGGCGAGGGCGCCATTTCTGGTCGCCGGAAGCCCTGGAGCGGCGGTTGAACCAGCCCAGCCTGCGGGAAGCCCTCAGGCCCATGGCCTTGGCCGAGGTCCTGCCAGTCATGGGCACTTGGTTTGCCGATGCCGAAACCCTGAGGACCTACTCCCAATGCGTCGTGATTAACACCGACGATCATCCGTTCCTGCTCTTCGACGCACCCCGGACATTGGCTCCCCACACGCCGAAGGGACAGGCTCTGCTGTCGGAGTTGCTCGACCTGCAACGTCCCATTCCCGAGGAGTTGTGTGCCGGTCGACCGGCCGAAGAGTGCGCCCGGTTTCGCTCGTACCTCGAGGCGCGTGACGCCTACCTCCGGGGCCTCATTGCCGAGTCTGAGGGACGCCCCGAGGAAGCGGAGCAGGGTTTCCTTCGGAGTGTAGTCCTGAGCGCTGACTTTACTCCCGGTTATGCCCAACTCATCACCCGCGCCTCGCTGCGTGCGCGTTCCGATCCTCAGGGTGCCCGCCGTCTGTTGGACCAGTTGACCCAAGCCCGCCCCGAGCGCTCGGTCGCCCGCGATCTCAAAGCCCGTCTTGGCCTTTGACTTGGGACTCCAGGGTTCGGCTGTCTCCGTGGCGGCCAAGTCCCGGACGCAACAAGGCGGAAACGGCAGGCGCGTTAGGTAGGGACCGATCTCCGAGTGGTCCGTCCGGGTGGCACTGTCCGCCAAGAGTGCCTGCCAAGGGGAGTGCCGCATCTCGGCTCTGTTCGTCGAAGCGGCGCTTTCGGAGAAATCGCCCGACCCGATGAGCGGTGCCGAGCCCGGGCTTTTGGGTTTATTGCATGGATCTTGCGATCGCTGTGTGGGGTGGCCAGTGCCGAGTCATCCACTTGTTGCGTGACAAAGGACCAACAATCGCGGACATCACATGAGTACCTCTATTGATTGGTACTTTGAGCCGCATCACCGTCATGAAGGCATTGAAACCCTGTGAAATGGTCGGGCTGCGGCGCCAACTCCAAGGCTGCAAGGCCTTCACGCTGATCGAATTGTTGGTGGTCATCGCCATCATTGCCATCCTGGCCGGTATGCTTCTGCCGGCGCTTTCCAAGGCCAAGGAGCAGGGCAACCGGACTCGTTGCCTGTCGAACATCAAGCAGTTGCTGTTGGCGACCCAAATGTACGCCAACGACAACCAGGACTACATGCCCTACACCTCGTGGAGTTCGGGCACCTTCAATGTCGCCAATTGGTGCTACATGCGCGTGGCCACCAATCGTCCGGATCACACGGTGGAGCGCAGTCAGTTGTGGAACTACCACAATTCCAAAGCGCTGACCTTCTGCCCTCTGGACCGCACCAACACGCCACTCTTCAATCTTCGAGAGCAGAAGGTTTCCAGCTACATGATCAATGGGGCTGTCTCAAAGTACTCGACCGGGCCGAGGGAAACTTACTCGACTTACAAGCTCCTGCAGTTCAATCCGGATTCCATGCTGTATTGGGAGGCGGACGAAAAGCAGCCCTCCAATTTCGACAATGTCGCCAGCCGCCCGGATGAAGGGGTCACCCAGCGACACAACACGGGAACGGTCATGGGAATGTTCGGTGGTCAGACCGAATACATGAAGTTCCGCAATTACTATCGGGAAGCCGGCATTGGTGGCTTCCGAGGAGTGCGCCCCGGTCGCTTCTGGTGCGTCCCCGATTCTTTGACGGGTGAGTAAATCGAGAATTGGAGGAGCGAACGCATGAGGATCATCGATGGTGCCGCAGTGTTGTTGGTTTGCGCGTTGCTGGTGGGATGTGGCTCCCGGGACGGCGAGGAGGTGAAGACTGCATCCACGCCCGCGGAGGCGGCCAGTCAGATCGAACGTGCCTTCGCCAATGCCCCGGAAGAGACTCGGCGAGCCGCGGATATGGCCGCTGAGGCCCTGCGTCGTGGCGAATTCGAGAAGGCAGTGGTTTCGCTAACCACGGTGCGTGCGGCCACCAATGTCACCTTTGAGCAAGGCTTGGCGATCCATGGATCCACATTGCAGCTCGAGGCGCGGTTGGCGGCGGAGATGGCCACCGGAAGCGAATCGGCCCAACGTGCCTATGGCCTCCTGAAGGCCATGAAGGCGAAATGATGCTTCAGCGCGGTTTTTGTCCTTATGGCTCCTGCGTTCGGACCCAGTCCGGATGGGTCACTGGATGTTCTCAGGCAGCCCTCAGATTGAGCCTGAGAATTGGCCTGGAGCCTCAAAGCTGGCCAGCGCGGAACCCCGATCTCCTATTGAAGGTGCACCAAAAAACCTCCATTGAGCATCCCTCCGCCTGTGCTGGCTGGAGAAAAGGCGTGGCGGTCCCTCAGGGCCGAGCCTACCGTCGTGTCGTTTACCCCATTTGAGACTGATTTCGACGATGATTCCGATTTCCAAATTACCCGGTTCCGGTGTTTTTGAGATGAGATCCGTCTGGATGATCTCGGTCCTCATCGGTTTGTTCGGGATTCATGGCCTGCCTGCGTTCGGAGCATCGGGATCTCGCATTGATTTCAACCGGGAGATCCGTCCGCTGTTGGTGGAGCACTGCTACCCGTGCCACGGGCCTGATTTGGAAAAGCGCAAAGGGGGTCTCCGGTTGGATCGGCCGGAAGGAGCCACCTTGAAACTGTCCTCTGGAGCGCGCGCGGTGGTTCCCGGAGATCCGTCCGCATCCCGATTGCTGCAGGTCATTTCGAGCACCGATCCGGATGAGCACATGCCGCCGGCATCGACGGGCAAACAGTTGTCGCCGTCCCAAACAGAATCGCTCCGTCGTTGGATCCAGGAGGGGGCCGAGTGGAAAGGCCATTGGTCTCACCAAACTCCCGAAAACCCGGAGCTGCCGGCGGTGCAAACTCAGGGCTGGGTGCGCAATGGCATCGACGCCTTCATCCTGGCCCGATTGGAGAAAGAAGGACTGAAACCGTCGCCGGAGGCCGATCGCAGAACGCTCCTGCGCCGTGTCTCCCTCGACCTTACGGGTCTCCCGCCCACCGTGGACGAGGTGGACGCCTTTCTCGCCGACAACTCGGATGCCGCCTATGAGAAGCTGGTGGACCGCCTGCTGAGCAGTCAGGCCTATGGCGAACGCATGGCCGTGCCGTGGCTGGATTTGGCACGGTTCGCCGACAGCGATGGGTACCATGCCGATGCGCCCCGCTCCATGTGGCAATACCGCGACTGGGTGATTCAGTCCTTCAATGCCAATCAGCCCTTCGACCGCTTCATCGTCGATCAACTCGCGGGAGATCTTCTGCCCCATCCCACGCGGGATCAGCGCGTGGCCACCGCCTTCAACCGCAACGGCATGTCGAGCACCGAGGGAGGCGCCGATCCCGATGAATACCTCAACAAGTACGTCACCGATCGGGTGAACACGTTTGGGACCGTGTTCTTGGGTTCCTCCATCCAGTGCGCGGAGTGCCACAACCACAAGTACGACCCGTTCACCCAGCGCGAGTACTACCAACTCTACGACTTCTTCAACCGCATCCCCGAGAAGGGGCTCGACAGCGATCCCGCCCCGCCGTTCATCCAAGTGCCGACGGCGCGTCAGGAGTCGGACCTGAAGGCGCTCCAAGAATCCGTCCGGACGTTGGAAGCCAGCCACACCGAGCGATTGAACGAAAAACGCTCGGACTGGGACTCGGCCCAGAGCACATGGGAAACCGCTTGGCTGGCCGGTACCGAATTGGCGGGAGTCCTTCAGTTGGGACCCTGGCGACGCGTGGGGCCCTTTGTGGAACCCGACGGCAAGGCGGCCTTTGAGCGCGAGTTCGGGCCGGAGAAGGGGTTCCAGGCCGACGCCGTGTTCGGCAACGATCGGAAAGCATGGGTCCTGGAAGCAGGTTGGAAGGATGGCGTCGTGCAGCCCTTGTCCAACGAGCTGGGAGCCACCTATTTGCACCGCATCCTGACCTCGAGCCAGGTGCGCACCCAGGCGCTTTTTCTGGGCAGTGACGATGGTATCCGCGTTTGGCTCAACGGCCGTGAGTTGCTGGCCAAGGATGTGAGTCGTGGTGCTGCGGCCAATCAGGAAGAGGTTCAGGCGGTGCTCAAGGCCGGAGAGAACCATCTCCTGCTGAAGATCGTGAACCGGGCCAGTGGCAGCGGATTCTACTTTGCCACCGACCGTGAGGCTGGAGATCCGAAGGTGGCTGCCCTGCGAGACATTGCACGCCTACCGTTGGAAAAGAGAGCCCCGGCTCAGGCCTTGGAGTTGCGGACGTTTTACCGCACCACGCGCATCCCCGAGGTGAAGGAGTTGACGGTTCGGTTGGCCGCCGAGCAGAAGCGTCGCGATGACTTGAACCGTTCCATTCCCACACTGCGCGTGATGGAAGACATGAAGGAGGGGCGAGCCAGTCACATCCGGGTCCGCGGCGATTATCGGTCCAAGGGGGAGCGGGTCACGGCCGACGTTCCCACGAGTTGCCTGCCGCCAGCCCAGTACGTCTCAGGCACCAACCGGTTGGACCTGGCCCGTTGGTTGGTGGATCCATCGCACCCGCTGACATCCCGAGTCGCGGTCAACCGGTTCTGGGGGCTGTTCTTCCCCAATCCCATCGTCCGCACGGCCAATGAATTCGGAACCAACGGGCAACCACCCACCCATCCGGAGTTGTTGGACTGGTTGGCGCGACGCTTCATCGAAGACGGTTGGAATGTGAAGACGGCCTTGCGGCAAATGGTGCTCAGCGCCACCTACCGCCAGTCGTCGCGGGTGTCGCCGGAGGTCCTCGGTCGTGATCCGGAGAATTTGCTGCTGGCCCGGGGTCCTCGGTTCCGCCTGCCGGCCGAAATGTTGCGAGACAACGCATTGGCTGTCAGTGGATTGCTCTCCAAGCGCATTGGCGGCGTGAGTGTCCGCCCGTATCAACCGCCTGGCTTGTGGGAGGAGAAGATGTTCGCCGGAAACAGTTATCAGGTGGGCCAAGGTGAAGACCTCTACCGGCGCAGCTTGTACACGCTTTGGAAGCGCACGGTGCCCAATCCCACGCTGCAAACCTTCGATGCCCCCGACCGGGCGCTGTGCACGGTGCAGCGACCGTCGACCTGCACCCCGCTCCAAGCCTTCGTCACCATGAACGATGTGACTTACCTGGAGGCGGCCCGGTTCTTTGCGCAGCGGATCCTTCGGGAGTCACCGGGTCAGACCTCTTCCGATCGCATCGACTTCGCGATGAAATCCCTGCTGGCTCGTCCGGCCTCCGATCGGGAACGCGCCGCATTGAAGCGACTGTTGGATGATCTTCTGCAGGAATATACCAAGGACCAACCGGCCGCCGAAGCCATCACGCGCGTGGGGCAGGGGCCCAAGGTTGCGGGTTTGCCCACGGCGGATTTAGCCGCCTGGACCGGCGTGGCCAGCGCCCTCCTCAATCTCGACGAATCCGTCACCCGCGAATGAACATGAAGCCTGAAGACTCCATCGCCCTGCATCTGACGCGGCGGCATTTCTTTGCTCGGGGAGCCCGAGGCATTGGCGCTGCGGCCCTGGCGTCGCTGCTCGGTTCGCCTCAAAGTGTTTCCGCCGAGGTTCCCGGCATTCCCAAGGACGCGCGGGTGCTGCACCGGCCACCGCGGGCCAAGCGGGTGATCTACCTCTTCCAGTCGGGCGCCCCGTCGCACCTCGACCTCTTCGATCCCAAGCCCCAGTTGGTGAAGATGAACGGCAAACCCATGCCGGAGAGCCTCACCAAAGGCCAGCGCATCGCCCAGCTCATGGGCCAGCCGCTCAACTGCGTGGGCAGCCGATTCCGCTTCGATCGCCACGGCCAATGCGGCATGGAAATTTCCGAGTTGCTCCCGCACATCGGTTCCATCGCCGACGAGATCGCGCTGGTGCGTTCCATGCACACCGAGGCCATCAACCACGACCCAGGCGTGACGCTGATGCAAACCGGCCACCAGCAGGCAGGTCGGCCGGCCATGGGTTCCTGGATTTCCTACGGACTGGGCAGCGAGAACGAGCAATTGCCGGCCTTCGTGGTTTTGGCGTCGGGGCAGGGTCAGGATCAACCGTTGCTCACCCGCTATTGGGGCAGTGGTTTCTTGCCCACCAACCATCAGGGCGTGGAGTTCCGCTCCGGGGCCGAACCCATCCTTTTCGTGAACAATCCGCAGGGCATCTCTCCGGAGATCCGCCGCCGGTTGATTGATGGTACCCGCGAAATCAATCGAGAGCATTTGCAAGCCGTGGGCGACCCCGAGATCGCCACCCGCATCGCCTCGTTCGAAATGGCCTACCGCATGCAGACCAGCGTGCCCGAGCTCATGGACATTTCGAAGGAGAGCCGGGCCACCCTCGAGATGTACGGGGCCGAGCCCGGCAAATCGTCGTACGCCAACAACTGCCTCTTGGCCCGGCGTTTGGCCGAGCGGGGTGTCCGATTCATCCAGCTGTATCACCGCGGTTGGGACCATCACAACAATCTGCCCGCCGACATCGCCAAGACCGCCAAGGCAGTGGATCAGGCCTCGGCGGCACTCATCCGGGATTTGCGCCAGCGCGGGTTGTTGGAGGATACCCTGGTGGTCTGGGGCGGCGAGTTCGGCCGCACACCCATGAACCAGGGCGACAGTTCCAACGGCAACTACGGCCGCGACCACCACATGAAGGCCTTCTCGCTGTGGATGGCCGGCGGCGGCATCCGGGGCGGCACGACCTATGGGTCCACCGACGACTTCGGCTACAACACCGCCGAAAACCCCGTCCACGCCAACGACTTCCAAGCCACGGTGCTGCACCTGCTCGGCATCGAGCACACCCGCTTCACCCACCGCTTCCAAGGCCGCGATTACCGCCTCACCGACGTCGGTGGCGAAGTGGTCCGAGGCATCTTGGCTTGAGCAGCCTGGGTATCGGCTGTCCTAGATAGAACGATCAACATGAAGAACCGGCGACAATTCCTCCAAGGCCTGGGCTTTGCCTCGATGGCTGCGACGTCTCTGGGAACCTTGCCCGGGTGCGTCACCGGAGCGTTCGGCGGTTCGGCCTCTTTGTCGGAGCTGTCCGTGGCCGAGGTGCAGCGACGCATGGCTGCGGGTTCGCTCACCTCCGAGCGGCTCACGGAGCACTTTCTGCGGCGGATTCACCGACTCGATCGCAATGGTCCGCGACTTAACTCGGTCATCGAGGTCAATCCCGAGGCCGTCGCCATCGCCCGGGCACTGGATGACGAACGGCGGACGCAGGGCCCGCGTGGCCCGCTCCACGGCGTGCCCGTGCTCATCAAGGACAACATCGACACCGGTGACCGCATGCAGACGACCGCGGGATCGTTGGCCTTGGCGGGCTCCATCGCGCCTAAGGATGCGTTCATCGTCGGCCGACTCCGTGCGGCCGGTGCCGTGGTGCTGGGCAAGACCAACCTCAGCGAGTGGGCCAATTTTCGAGGCAACCGTTCCATCTCCGGCTGGAGCGGGCGCGGGGGACTTACGCGCAACCCGCACATGCTCGACCGCAGCGCCTCAGGCTCCAGCTCTGGTTCCGGTGTCGCCGTGGCGGCCGACCTGTGCACCGTGGCCATCGGCACCGAGACCGATGGGTCCATTGTCTCGCCCGCGTCGTCCTGCGGCATCGTCGGCTTGAAGCCCACTGTGGGGCTTGTCAGCCGCTCAGGCATCATCCCCATCTCCTCCACGCAAGACACCGCTGGGCCCATGGCACGCACCGTGGCCGATGCGGCGGCGCTGCTGGGCGCAATGACGGGCATCGATCCCACCGATGCCGCTTCGGCCCGATCGAACCAGACCCTGGCCGGGCAAGACTTCACCCGATTCCTGGATCCCGGCGCATTGAAGGGTGCCCGCATCGGCGTCGCCCGAAACCATTTCGGCTGGCACCCGCGCATCGACGCCGTGATGGCCTCGTCACTGAAGATCATGCGCGAACAGGGTGCCGAGCTGATCGACACCTCTGGCCTTCCCGGTCACTCGGCCTTGGGCGACGCCGAGTTCCAAGTGATGCTGTATGAATTCAAGGCCGGCCTGAACGCCTACTTTGCATCTCTGGGTGACGCTGCGCCGGTGAAGTCGTTGGCGGAGCTGATCGCCTTCAACGAGCGCAATGCCGATCGGGAGCTGAAGTTCTTCGGGCAGGAGACCCTCATCGAAGCGCAAACCAAAGGGCCGCTGACCGAAGCCCGTTATCTGGAAGCGCTGGCCCGATGCCGCAAGTGGTCTCGCCAAGACGGCATCGACGCCGTGATGGATGAGCACCGACTCGACGCCCTGGTGGCACCGACCACCGGTCCGGCCCACGCCATCGAGTTGCTCGCCGGTGATGGCGGCCTCGGCGGCAGTTCATCCATCGCCGCCGTCGCCGGGTACCCGTCGATCACCCTGCCTGCCGGGATGATCTTCGGATTGCCAGTCGGCCTCTCGTTCTTCGGCCGTGCCTGGAGCGAAGGGCGGCTCATCGGCCTCGCCCACGCCTTCGAGACCGCCGCCCAGGCCCGCCGCACCCCGCGATTCCTGCCGTCCTTCGACGAGCGGATGGATGGGTGAGGGGCTTGGAAACACCAACCGTGGAGGTTCAGTGTGGGCCGAATTCGAGGTGACGCCGCGGTTGGGTTGCATTGTCGGCGACGGATTGAATACCGATGAATCCTGCCAGTTTGAAAACCAGTCAGCACGTCGGTATGACTTGAAGCACTGCTTGCCCGCCGGGAACGAGCGCTGCGTTGATGCCGGTGTCGAACGTGGCGAAACGCCCCCCGTGTTTCACGGCAAGGGCCAGAAGAAAGTGGTCGGTGAGATGCTTGGACGCCGGCAACTTTGGCTGGAGCCGGTCATCCGTCAGCGTCAGGTCATCCGGCCAGAAATGATGCCCTGGTGCCGCCATCAGTCGAGCAAGCACCCGCCGCGCTTCCATTGGGTTGCCCAGAGATCGCGGGTACGATGGATGGCTGAGGATGCGGAGGAAGGCATTCTCTGTTGTCGGACAGGTAGCCCAGCCACCAGTGACAGCCTCGCGCTCAAAGAAGTGCATGGCAGCGCCTTCATGCACGTGCCCGGCGTCGCCCAAGGCGATGAGCACACTGGCGTCCAAGAGCGTGATCATGGTCGTTGGGGATGGGTGATCCGCTGAAGCTCCTCAATTTCCAACGCCTCCTGGACAGCGCTCACCTGAGCCATCGTGGTGGCCGGAGTACCGGACGCCTTGCGGATACGGAGGATGCCAAAGGGCCCGACCTCGAACCGGGATGGGTCGGGATTCTCCAAGTCCGCGGACGGCCGGATCTCCCGACGGAGAGCAGACTCAATGATGGCCTTGAGGGTCGTTTTCCGACGGGCAGCAAGGGTCTTGGCCTCCATCAAAAGGTCATCGGGAAGAACCAGTGTCGTTTTCACAATATGGCTTACAGTATGGTTGTACGGCTGCCAGTCAAGCGCCGCCAGTTTTCGGGCTAATTGTAAAAAAGGGAAAAAAGGGTCAGTTCTTGATATTGATATATGAAGCTCCCAAAGAAAATGGGGAAAATGGGGTCAGTTCTTGATATTGATACATAAACCGCCCCAAGCCACTCTCCCGTCATGGCCCGCAAGTTGAGAGTCGAGTACGCTGGCGCGATTTATCACGTCATGAATCGCGGTGACCGGCGCGAACGGATCTTCATGGATGATGCGGATCGCCAACGCTTCGTAGACACGCTGGGCGAGGTTTGCGCTAAGACGGGCTGGCAGGTCCACGCCTATGTCCTCATGCCGAATCATTTTCATGTGGTGGTCGAGACGCCGCAGCCCAATCTGAAAAGGGGTCAGTTCTTGATATTAATACATGAAGCGCCCAAAGCCACTCTCCCGTTATGGCTCGCAAGTTGAGAGTCGAGTACGCTGGCGCGATTTATCACGTCATGAATCGCGGTGACCGGCG
>CAMATE010000021.1 GCA_945861075.1 Akkermansia muciniphila | reverse complement strand
GATGCGCGCCTGCAACTCAAGTGCTTCACCGCGGTCGAAATCCTCCACCTCGCGTGGTTGGCCAAGATGAGTGTGCGCGACACCCTCCAGGAGCTGAAGGCAGCGGGCCTTGAATCCCTGACGGGCGGCGGCGCCGAGATTTTCCGCAAAGAAGTCCGAAGCCGCATCGCCACCGGCAAGGAAAGCGGTGCCGAGTACTTGGACGTCCATGGCACCTGGCACGGACTCGGCGGTCGCAGCACCTGCACCATGCTCTACGGCCATGTCGAGTCGCTCGAAGACCGTGTCGATCATCTGGACCAACTCCGCCGACAGCAGGACCAAAGCCGCGGATTCACAGGCTTCATCCCCCTGCCCTATCAGCCCGAAAACAACCGCATGCCCGTCCAGCATGCGCCCAGCGGCTATGACCAACTGCGGACCATTGCCGTGTCCCGGCTCTACCTCGACAACATTGACCACATCACCGCCTACTGGGTGGGCATGGGGTTGAAGATGGCCCAGGTTGCCTTGAGCCACGGTGCCGACGACCTCCATGGAACCATCCTCGAAGAGCACATCTTCCACATGGCCGGAGCGAAATCGCCGCAAATGACCGCTGAGAGGGACCTGGTGCGTGCCATCCGCGAGGCCGGCCGGGAACCGGTCCAGCGCAACACGTTCTATGAACCACTGCGGGTGCTGCCCAGCGAACCCCGCACTGAGGGCGACGTGTTGCCACACGGAGTTGCACTCGCCTGATCTACGCTCTTGGGAAAGACTCGAGCCATGCCGGTCACCCATTCAGAGCTTCAGGCCCGGGAACTCCAATTCCTGGCTCCTTACGCGCAGAAAAGTGCCGAAAGCCGCGGCCGGGTCCACCCGGAGAATCCGCCCACCTGGCGCACGGAATTCCAACGCGACCGCGACCGGGTGATTCACAGTCGAGCGTTCCGCCGCCTCGAGTACAAAACACAAGTCTTCCTGAATGGTTCAGGCGATCACCTGCGCACCCGGCTCACCCACACCATGGAAGTGGCGGCCATCAGCCGGAACATCGCCCGGGCCCTACGCCTCAATGAGGATCTAGCCGAGACCATCGCGCTGGCCCACGACCTCGGACACTCCCCCATCGGCCACAAAGGCGAGTCCATGCTCGACCGGCTCATGAAGGACCATGGCGGCTTCGAGCACAACCGACAGAGCCTCCGGGTCGTCGAGGAATTGGAGCGAAAATACCCACGGTTTCCGGGCCTGAATTTGAGTTGGGAAGTCCGCGAAGGACTGGCCAAGCATGGCGTCGCGTTTGAATCGGTCGAGGGCACCCGTCGGCGTCAACATCACCAAACCTCGCTGGAGGCGCAGATCGCCAACTTGGCGGACGAAGTTGCCTACTACAGCCATGATTTGGATGACGGCCTCGACAGCGAACTCCTCGACGAGAAGAAGTTGCTCAAAGAAGTCCGGGTCTGGGCCAAGGCTGCCCGAGCGGTGAAACGCCAATTCGGCGAACTGCCTGCGGAAAGCCGTCGCTACTACACCATCCGGCAAATCATCGACCAGCAGGTGACGGATGTCGTCCACACCACTGAGGCGCACATTCTCGAGGCCGGAGTGCGCTCAGCCGACGATGTGCGCACGCACCGCAAGGCGCTCGTCCAATACAGCCCCGAACGCCGTCTGGAGAACCTCGAACTGCGCAAGTACCTCTACCGCAACCTCTACTACCACCCGGTCGTCGCCGAGCCCAATAACCGGGCCATCCGGATGCTCAGCGAGGTGTTCCAGACTTACATCGCCCATCCCAAGGAACTGGGACTGGCGGCCCGCAAACGCATCCCGGCCGATGGACTGCACCGCGCCGTCTGCGATTACGTGGCCAGCATGACCGACCGCTATCTCATTCAGGAGCACCACCGACTGTTCGGGCTTCACCTCGGGTGAGCGCCTTCCAGTAGCTCCCTTGAAACCGGGCCTAATTTCAGTGCCCGCGGACCAAGGTGTCCCGCAAGACGGTCTTGAGAATCTTGCCGGTGGCGTTACGGGGCAAGGCCGGCAACACAATGGCACGCCGAGGCACCTTGTAATCGGCCAGGTTGTCCTTGAGGAAGGCAATGAGGGCGTGCTCGTCGAGCGGCTTGCCCTCGTCCATGGACACGAAAGCCACGGCCCGTTCGCCCCGTCGATCGCAGGGTTCACCGACAACGGCCGCCTCCCGGATGCCGGGAAAACGGTAAATGACCTCTTCAATTTCCCGCGGGTACACGTTCATGCCGTTGGGCTTGAGCATGTCCTTCTTGCGATCGGTGATGACGTACCAACCGTCCGCGCGCCGGTGTCCGATATCGCCGGTCAGCAACCATCCATTACGCAGGGTTTCGGCCGTCTTCTCTGGGGCGTTCCAGTAACCAAGCATGACATTGCCGCCTCGGACACAAATCTCGCCGTCGACTCCCTCGCCCAAAGGCTGCCCTTCATCGTCTTGCACAGAAACCTCCACACCCGGAATCGGAATGCCGATGGTGCCCGGCTTGGGATTCTGCGGCGGATTAACGGTCACCACCGGGCTGGCCTCGCTCAGGCCATACCCCTCGATGAGCGGCACCTTCGGATGACGCGCATTGAAGCCATTGAGGATTTCCATGGGCAGCGGCCCGGCTCCACTGACACACAACCGCAGCGATGTGAAATCGATGCCCGCAGGAATTTGCGACAGCGCCCGAAACAGCGCCGCCATGGCCGGCAACACCGTCCCCTGATTCTGGAGGATCTCCGAGATCATGTGTTTGGGCGACTGAAGCCCTTTCACCGCCACGACCGAAGCCCCGCTGAGCAGCGGCAGCAGAAGCCCCACGGTCAGCATGAAGCTGTGGAACATGGGCAGCAGGACGATCAATCGATCCTCTTCCGCCAATTCCAGAAAGACGCGACACGAGGCGACATTCTCCAACAGGTTGCGGTGCGAGAGCATGGCCCCTTTCGGATGACCCGTCGTCCCACTGGTGTAGATGAGCACCGCCAGATCATCTCCTCCGCGCGCGGGGGGCGGAATTTCTGCAGCCGCCGTGGGCAGGTGTTCCGCATCGATCACTTGGAGTGAAGGCCTCAGCGCCAGCAACTCCGGCAACCCGGCATGGCTGGACTCGGCAATGACCCACTGAATGCCGGCATCCTCCAGCATGTAAGCCACCTCGGCGGGCTTGAGGAAATTGTTGATGGGCACCACCACGGCATCGGCGGCGAGGGCCCCGAACAAGGCACCCACAAACTCCGGGCAATTCTTGAGCCAAACGGCGACGCGATCACCGGGTCGAATCCCCCTCCCTATCAGCAGCCCCGCCGTTCCCAAGACCTGAGCCCGATAGTGCCCATAGCTGTAGCGGGAATCCCCCCAGTACAAAGCCGTCTTGTCCGGACAGGCTTGAGCGACATTCAGGAAGGCGGCAGCGAGATGATTCATGGCGTCTTTAGCTCCCGGATGGTGGGGATTTTTGTGGGATGTCGGAGCGCAGCACTTGAGCACCCTTCGCCGATTCAGCGTCGAGCGAAAATCCGATTGGCCTCGGCCAAGGTCTCCTTGGAACCGATGTCGTACCAAATGCCCGGAACACTCCACGTCATCACCGAAGTGCGCGGATACAACCACTGGATCAACCGGCCCGGCTGATCCGGATTGTTGCCTTCGGCCAAGTATTGCCGGATGGAGGCCAGATACTGGCGGGGGTAGTAGTAGAGAGCGATGCCGATGAGCGTGCTGGCGGGCTCGGCGGGTTTTTCAACAAAGCTGGTGATCTTACCGGTGGCATCGACGTCCACGACGCCGTATTTACGGGCCTGATCCAAGCTACCTACGTCATAGACCCCCAACACCGGACCGGATTGGGAACGGCAATAATCGCCAAAGCCCCGGAGGCTCTGGTTGAAGAGGTTGTCACCTGCGACCACGATCAAATCGTCGTCAAGTTGTTCCTGTTCGAGCACCAGATTCAGGTCTCCGATGGCCCCCAGCTTGTTGGAATCATCGGTGGAACCATCGTTGACGACCGAGAAGCGGAAGGGGTGCTGAGCGGCTTCACGATAGGACTCAGACCATTGAGAGAAGTGGCCCGCGAACTTGGCATTGCTCACCACGTACACCTGATCGATGCCACCGATGGGAGCGAGATTGTCCATGACATAGTCGATCATGGGCTTACCAGCGACCGGCAACAACGGCTTGGGCTGGGTCAACGTCAAAGGATAAAGCCGCGTGGCATATCCAGCGGCAAGGATGAGCACCTTCATGGGTTGGTGAAAAGTACCCCACGTCCCGCCCCGCCTCCAACCAAGAAGCTTCATTCGATGTGCAACGTTTCAAAAGCCGCCCGGAGGTCTCGACCGAAGAGGCGTCCGTTGGTGTTGGCTCATCCTTTCTGCCCCCACTTGGGACTGGCCTACAAACCACTGGGCGATCGGGTGTTTGCGGCAAACACGGAATATCCCGGGTAATTCTGGACAGGAACTGCAGGACTCGCCTAAACCCTGTGGACGGCTGTCGCGGAAAACCAGCCGGAGGGAGTCCTGATCACGGCCTGCGGGCCATTGGAACGGGGTTCCTGCAAAACCGCATGACCCAAAGCCATTCATCCTTGGCGGACCAAGTCCGCACGTTGATTCAACGTTCCTTCGAACGAGGGAACACCTGCGCTGAGTCCGGATTCTCCCCCGACCACGCGGACTGGGAAACCGTTGCGCTGAGTCTCTTCGAACTTCAATACGCGACCGTTCCTGCCTACCGACTCATTTGCGACGCTCGCGGTCGCCGTCCCGGATCGGTGCGGTCCTGGCTCGAGATTCCTGCAGTGCCGACCCAAGCCTTTCAGGAATTGGAGTTCACCGCTCTGGAGCCGGACGACCGAACCAGAGTCTTCCACTCTTCGGGCACCACGGCGCAGCGCCCAAGTCGGCACTTCCACCACGCCGAATCGCTGGCCCTTTATGAGGACTCGCTGCGACCTTGGTTTGCGGCCCACCTGCTGGAATCCGGGCCAGCCTTTCCGCCCGGGTTTCGCCCGCGCTGCCTCGCGCTGACACCGCCGCCCGCGGACACTCCTCATTCCTCCCTGGTCCACATGCTGGAAGTGGTGATGCGGGATTTTGGCGGCTCGAGCTCCTCCTTCACGGGCCATATCGGCAGCGACGGAGCTTGGGAACTGGGCCTGGAGGCCACGGTCGATTCACTGGAGTCGGCCTGCGACGCGGGAGCCCCCATCCTCGTTCTCGGCACGGCTTTCCTGTTCGTCCACCTGCTCGATGCGCTCTCGGCCCGTGGTCGGTCCTTTCGATTGCCCCAGGGTTCACGAGTCCTGGAAACCGGGGGCTACAAAGGCCGATCTCGATCGCTGCCCCGCGCCGAACTGCACTCGGCCATCGGCCAAAAACTGGGACAGCCCCGCATCATCCCCGAGTACGGCATGAGCGAACTGTCCTCGCAGGCCTACGAGTCGGAGGGACTGTTCCGGTTTCCGCCATGGGTTCGCATCCGGACCGTGGATCCTGAAACCGGTCTCGATACCGCCGAGGGTGAACCCGGAATCCTGCGCATTCATGACCTCGCGAATGTCTGGTCGGTGGCTGCGTTGGAAACCGGCGACCTCGGACGTCGCCGCGGAAACGGCTTTGAACTCCTCGGACGAGCCGCCGAGGCGGAACCTCGGGGATGTTCCCGGATGACCCTTTGATGCGGCCATGAATCTCCATCAACTGTTCCTGGCCGACCTCGGCCCGGACCTCCAGCTCACCCCCGAAACCCTGCGACAAGCCAGCTTTGCCGTGCGGCGGAATCGGAACGAATGGTTGCTACGGCAGCGCACCCGCGCCGTGATCGAAATGATCGCCCATACGGCTGAGCAGTGGCTCGAACCCACCCACGGCTACCGCACGATCGCCCTCCGCGAGGGCCCCAGCGAAACGGGCTGGGCTCCGACGACGCTGGCCCGTGGACTCGATGCGTTCTTCCGCTCTATCACCGTGGAATCACTGGAGGCCCTGGTTGCTCAAGACCTCGGCGATGTCCGGCGTTTGGACGACTTCGCGGCGGGATCGGCCGAGCACCGGACAGGACGCACCTCGCTGGCCGTCGGGCCCGAACTCCTCGTGCACCTTACGGCCGGAAACCTGCCCAATCCGGCGTTGTTCTCCATGATCCTCGGCTTGATCACCCGATCGGCCCAAATCGTGAAATGCCCGCGCGACGCGTCGCTGTTGCCTCGCCTCTTCGCCCATTCGTTGGCCGCGACCGAATCGAAGCTCGGGGCTTGTCTGGAGCTCGTTTCTTGGAGCCACGACGATCGAAATGCTCGTGATCTGGAAGACTTGTTATTCTCCGAGGCCAGCTGCGTGACCGCCACCGGCAGCGACGAAATGCTGGCGGAGGTTCGCCCCCGCATCCCGGCCCGAACCCGTTTCGTGGGCTACGGTCATCGCATCAGCTTTGGCCTCATCGCCAAGGAATCGTTGAGCCCGTATTCCCGCAAGCGGCTGGTGCGCGCCATGGCCGACGACATCACCGCTTGGAACCAACTGGGTTGCCTTTCACCCCACGCCTACTACGTCGAAGAAGAATCCTCCGGCAGCACAGAGACTTTGGCCGCTGAATTGGCCGACGAATTGGATCGACGCGAAGCCACCGAACCACGCGGAAGCATTGGCATCGCCGAGTCGGCCCGCATCCAAGCCCGACGGAGCACCTTCGAATTGAGGGCCGCGGCCACGGCATCGCTGACCGAGCGGAATTTGAATCGGTCCCTGTTCTTCGAGCCCCCAACCACGGTCCGACTGTGGGCCAGCACCGAATCCACCGCATGGACCGTGGTGCTCAACCACGACGCACGGTTTCAGCCCTCGTGCCTGCACCGGTTCATCGAGCTCAAGCCTGTCCGGCAGTGGAGTGAGGTCCTCCGCTTTGCCGAGCCGTTCCGGCATCACGTATCCACCGTCGCCGTGGCGGCGCCAGACGACCGTCTGCCCGAGATGGCGCGTCAGTTGGCTCACTGGGGTGCGAGCCGAATTTGCCCGATTGGCCGCATGCAAGAACCTCCAGCGGCCTGGCGCCACGACGGCCGACCCGCTCTGGGCGACCTTGTCACTTGGACCGATCTCGAAGCCTGAACCTCCCAGTTTCCCCTCTTCTTCATGGAACTCCGCAAAACCTTTCAAATCGAAGCCGCACACCGGCTCCCCAATGTCCCCGTCGGGCACAAATGCGCCCGCCTCCACGGACACAGCTGGCGCATTGAAGTCGCGATCGAAGGGCCCATCGGCGACGACACCGGTTGGGTCATGGACTTCGCCGACCTCAAGGCTGCGTTCCAGCCGATCTACGACCGGATCGATCACCATTACCTCAACGACATCCCCGGCTTGGAAAACCCGACCAGCGAGCGCTTGGCCATTTGGATCTGGAACGAGCTCAAGCCCCGCCTGCCGCTCTTGAGTGAATTGGTCATCGCCGAAACCTGCACCTCGCGCTGCGTTTACCGCGGTCGCTGACGGGCCAGCCGGCGACCCTGGCTTCCAGTTTCAAGCTCGGCCAGCGAATGCCGAAAACCGCAGAAACAGGGGGATTGAGGGAGCCTTTAAATGTGAAAGTGTGGCCCCTTTTGTGTAAAAGTGTGGGACCGACCCCGGGGCTGGGGTGAGACGTGATTGTTGCCGGGAAATAACAAATCGGATTCGATCGGGACGTGAATCCGGTTTGCCAATCACTCCTCACTGACGTCGCTCGCATCAAAAAATCGCTGATGGACGAGGCGACCCTTACGTCGATGCGGGCCCTGCATTGGCGGGTCATGGATTATGCGGATTCCCTGACCCCGAAGTCTCGCGGGCGGGATCTCGTCGAGGATTTCGAGGAGGCCATGAATGAGCTCACCGAAACCGCAGACCAACTCGACGAGATTTGTGACGCCATCGAGTTGGCTGAAGAGGACGATTCGCGCGAAGAAGCTCTCGAGGAGGCCGAGGAGAACTTGGCGGCTGTCAGTGACGCGCTCCAGGGAATCGAGCCTCTCTCCCAATACATCGAGACCACAGACGAGATAGTCGCCACACGCTGGGCCCGTGAATTGGCCCAACTCAAATCCATCCCCGCCGGCAAACGTCAAGCGGCCCTCGATGCGCTCATGGACCAAACCCGGACGCCCAAGGAATGCTCCATCCTGCTCGGTTTTGCGGAGGAGGCGATGCAGGGCCAAACTTCTTGATCGATCCGACCTCTGGCCCCTCGAGAACCCTCCATTCGGTTGTCAAAGGATGGCGTGGCGGATTCTTCCGCCAGACGAGGCGAGAGGGAGGCGAGGGCCGATTGTAGACCCGTGGTTGAGACCCGAATCGAGCGAACAACGAAGCTCTTGCGAAAGAAGGCGCAGCCAGCGCGACCGATCCAACTCCAATCGTTCTGGCTCAGGTACCTGACACACTGTGCGGATGCACGGGCGATCGCGTTGCTTTGTCTGCCAGTTGGCCAAATCCTCAGATGTCCTGATTGCGTGCTCCCATGCTCTACCTCGCTGAGACCCACTCTGCCCTGCTGGACGAAATCGCCCGGCAATTGGCCTGCACCCAAGAGGTCCGGGCTCGGCACTGGTTTGTCTTCCCGCGAAAAGGTCTGCGGGAAGCCGCTCTCCACCAATGGGCCCGCCTTTCAGGCATCGCCAGTCATTCCCAGGAGGTCGAACTGCGCGAGCTCATTGAGCAGGCATCCGGCGGCGGCAGCAGCGCCCGATTCGATGTGGAGCGCCTGCGCTGGACAATCGCCGCTGCCCTGCCCGAACTCCAAGAACAGCCCCACTTTCCCTTACCCCGCGAAGCATCGCTGAGTCCGCTGGACTCCACGGTCTTGGCATCGGCCACGCAACTGGCTCGTGTGGTCCACGAGACGCTGCAGTGCCGCATCGGAGATGAAATCTGGCCTGAGGGCTCTTTCCTGGAAACCCTGACCAACGCACCCAGGGTTCAGGATTTACTCAAAACCCATCCCGGGCTCCAGACGGAGGCCGAATTCCGCGCCTCGGCGCAAGCCTGGATGGGGTCTTGGCAATCCAAGGGAGGATTTCCGCACCTTTGGATTTTGTTGGATGCGGGGCTTCCCGCCGGACTCTTCCGACGCCTATTGGAGCTGCTCCAATTCCTGCATGAGAACGCTCCGGATCGGATTCATCTCTTCGTCATGGCGCCCAGTCGGGATTACTGGGCCGACTTGGCCATCAAATCCCATGCCTCACGGCGCACCCCACGTTCGACGGAAATCGATGGGTCTCCGCTGCCTCCGGGCGGGATGCTCTGGGCCTTGGGGCGTTCGTCTCAAGACCTTCAGCGGCAACTGGCCGACACGCTTTTGGCCGTGGGCGATGGCGGTTGCGATCTCGACAGCCCGGAGCCGCCGGATTCCCTGCTGGGCCGCCTTCAAGCCTCCTGCCGGTTCGCGGCTCCGCTGGCTCCGGAGGACCGCCTGAAATGGGATTCCAGCGATGCCTCTCTGACCGTCCACGCAGCGCATACGGCCTTGAGGGAATTGGAAGTGTGCCGGGATCGAATTCTCCAGGCATTTCACGAACTGGAACACCTTCGGCACGAAGAAATCCTCATCCTTTTGGCCAATCCGCGCGAGCAGGCCCCGTTGATCGAAGCGGCATTGGGCACCGGATCCGAATCGCGCCTCCCGTTCCGGTTGGTGGGCGGCGGCGGCCTGGTCCCCTCGCCCTTCGCATCCACCCTGCTTCAATTGCTCCAGAGCTTGCAGGGCCGCCTCACGCTGAATGAGGTGCAAGAACTCCTCGAGAACCCGTTGATTGCTGATCGCTTCGACCTGAACGAAGCCGACGGCGACGGGCCAACGCTGGTGGAGTGGCTGCAAGACGCGCAATTCCGCTGGGGCCTCACTCCAGACCATCGGCGGCAATATCAGGACATCCCTGAGTCCCGGTGGAACCTGTTCTGGGCACTGCGACGATTGGGATTGGGTGGGTTGGTGGCCGAAGGTCAACGCGACACCATCCTGACCGGCTCCGAAAACGTGCCAGCCACCGTGCCATTGGAGCGGACCAGCGGACTCGGCTTGGCCTTGTTGGCCCGACTGGCTCGCTTCGCCACCCAACTCTCCGAAGCGCGAAATCTCTGGTGTGGAGCGGGTCCAAAAACTCTTCCCGAGTGGAATCAGGCCCTGGGAACCATCGTCCGACAATGCCTGTCCACCCGCATCGGCAATGCCGCCGCCCATGCCGCAGCCCTTCAAAGCGACATCCTAGAACCCCTGCGCCGAGCCGCCGACCCCTCACTCCAGCTCGAAGCTTCGGCCTACCTGCGTTTGATCGCCGAGAAACTTCCCTCCTTGAGCGACTCTGGCAGCCGCGGCACCGGCGGCCTGACCGTCGCCGATTTGCGTCATTATGCCGGGGTGCCGGCCCGCGTCGTGGTGGTAGCCGGTTTGGATGACGGGGTTTTCCCAAAGTCTGAAGATCGACCTTCCTGGCACCCGTTGGTACTGAAACCGGCCACAGGCGATCCTTCGGCCCGAGACAGCGATCGCCACTGCCTGCTATTGGCCATTCTGGCCTGCCGGGAACGTCTGATTTTGTCGTACCGGGGCTGCTCGGATGAAGACGGCAAAGAGCGCCCACCGTCCACCGCCTTGGCCGACTTGCTGGAAGCGGTCGACCAAACCATCGCCCCATCAGAACCCCAGGCCGATCCGGAAGTTCAAACCGCCCCAAAGGCCACCCAAGCCCCTCTACATGAGTCGATCCTGTTCCACCATCCGCTCAATGGATTCAGCGCCTCCGCCTTCGGTGCCGACCTGCCCCACAGTGCGCGGGGTATGCGCTCCAGCGACTTCTGTGCAGCCGAGGCCTTGCTGAACCGAAAAGGATTCCCCGCCTACCCAGGACCTTGGTCACAAAGCCTTCCGGCTGAAACCGGTTGGTTACCGACGCTCGCCGATTTGCGCAGCGTTCTCGACCAACCCCAGCGTCTCTTCGCCTCCAGACTGGGCCTGAAATTGCCTGAAGAAACCGAAACAGCGCCGGGTGAAGATCTCATTGATCCCAACGGCCTCGAACGGTGGCATTTGCGCGACCAATTGCTGACCGCCCGATTGGAAGGGCAATCGCTGGAATCCCTCGTGTCGGTCTTGCACGTCTCAGGCCGGCTTCCCCGAGGGAAAATCGGCGACACCGTGTTGCAGAAAGCCATCAGCGAACTGCCGGATCTCCCGGTCTTTTCCCAAAACGATCGACTCACGGCCAATCTCCGTTTTCCGTTGAGCGATCCGGACTCGAACCAAAGTCCTTGGCTGCTGGAAGGCTCTCCCCGAGCCCGGTGGTACCGCCGCCCGGGTGAGTCCGCCGTGTTCCAATTCTTCGCCTCGAAGTCTCATTCCGGCAGCGATTACCGAAGACAACTGCTCTTCGCTTTTGACGCTCTGGCGCTGGCCGCATCCCAACGAGACAACGAACCCCACCCCTTGAGCGAGGCCCGCTGCGTGGGCCCCCAGGCAACTTGGGTCCTCGTTCTCCTTCCTCCCATCCCAGCGCGTGCGCATCTGGGCCGCTTGGTGCGATTGGCCCGATTGGCCCGCCGCTGGCCGCTGCCCTTCTGGCCTAAGACGGCTGGCGTCGCGATGAAGGCCGGCTCCCCGTGCCCTGAATGCCCTCCGGATGCCCTGCTGAAAGTCTTGGAATCCGCCTATTCCGAGTGGTCTTCAGACCCTCAAGACAACTCCGGCCGCCCTGACTGCCAACTCCCGGCGACTCGTACGCTGTTCCGGGGTTGCAACAATCCGTTCGAGTGGAATCCGGAGGGATTGCCCGATTGGCTGCCGTCTTCGGGAACCCCATTGGCTTGGCGGTTGATGGTCGAAATCGAATTGTGGCGGAACACCCTGAATCTCAGCACCCATGAGTGATTCCCCCCAATTCGACCCTCTGGTCCAAGAGCTGTCCGGGGCCACCTCCATCGAAGCCAGTGCCGGCACCGGTAAAACCTTTTCCATCACCTTGCTCTGGTTGCGGTTGCTCATCGAACGCGGGCTGCGCGTCGACCAGATCCTCGTGAGCACGTTCACACAAGCGGCTACGGCCGAGTTGCGCGAGCGACTCCTGGCCTCGCTACGACGCGCCCTCTCCGCTGCGCTGGCGATCTCCGAAGGCCGAGAGATTGGCAGCCATCCCGAAGCGAGCATCATCTCGCAGTGGCTCTCCTCACACCCCGGCCAACAAACCCTCCTGACCGACCGACTCACCCAGTCCCTGAGCGCCTTTGACCTGGCCCCGATCCAAACCCTCCACGGCTTCTGCCAGTCGCTCATCAGTCGCCATTCCATCGAATTGGCCTGCGATCCGGATTTGAAGCTTCAGGAGAACTGCGACCAGATCCTTGAACAAATCACCGGAGACTTCCTGATGGAGGTTTCTGACAAACAGGCCCCCGATGTCTCAGCCCTCCGTCGAGTGGCCCGGACGATGCAATCCCGACCGGCGGCAGTGGTCCGAGGAGTGGCTCTCAATGAAGATCAACTTCGGGAAGCGAAAGCAGCCGCGACAGGCCGCATTGCACAAGAAGCCCCGGTGGCCATCGCCAGCCTGAAGAACTCGCGAAGCCGCTCCAGTGTACAAAGTCGCGTCGACGAACTGGTTCAAACGGGGGGTTGGGAGAAACTCAGCGATTCACAAATCCAGAATTTGCCGCCGTCGTTCTCGAAACTCTGGTCGGAATACCGCCAATTCGATCTTTCCGAAAAACAGCTCCCGGCCTCGCGCTTGACCCAGCGCATCCAAGCCGAACTCCCTCAACGCAAGGCCTTGGCCGGGATTCGCACCTTCGACGACATCCTCCTGACGGTACGCAACGCCCTGTCCACACAAGGCCCCAATGGGACCATGGCTCGGGCAGTTCGCAGCCGGCTCAAGGCAGCCATCCTGGATGAATGCCAAGACAGCGACACATTGCAAATCGAGGTCTTCCAATCGCTCTTTGCGCATGCCGACACCGAGTCGTTCCTGATCATCGGAGACCCCAAGCAAAGCATTTACCGGTTTCGGGGCGCCGATTTGGCCAGCTACCGCACGCTGGCTCAATCCGTCCATTCGGCCCCAAGAATGACGGTCAATCACCGATCGGATCCCTCGCTGGTGGCCGCCATCAACCATCTCTATGGCAGCGGGTTCCGATTCCCCGACTCGCTCGTCGGAGATGCGCCCATCGAATACGTGCCGGTCACCGCCAGCGCCCAGAATGACCGGATATGGGATCCCGCGCGCCGAAACGCCGTGGTCATCCAATGGAGTCCAGAGAGCGACCGAAAACGGGCACCCGCGAGACTAGCCGCCCTGACCGCTCAGGAAATCGCGCGACTGCTCCGCGATCCCGTGCTCATCGCCGACCGACACACCCGACAACCACGGCGTCTGGTCCCAGGAGACATCGGCGTACTCGCCTCCAATCACAGGGAGCTCCGACACGTTCGCCAGGCACTGCATGCCGTGGGCATTCCCTGCCAATCTTCCGGCAAAGGTCTCGGCAGTGTTTTTGACAGCGACGAAGCCTTGGATGTGCTCGCTTGGTTGGAACTCCTGGCAGCGCTTCACCATCACGGGGAACTGCTCGGAAGACTCTCGGCTTTCCTCCTCAGCCCGTTGGGAGCCGAGTCCGCGGCGAGGGTATTGGAAATCCAGAACCAACCCACACAACAGGCCGAGCTGTTTCAGAAATTCCTCCAAGCCCAACAGGAACTGAGCCGTGTGGGCCCCTTGCCGCCCCTGCTCCGCTGGATGGCCAACACCGAGGTGTCGGTGCGCAATCTCAGCTGTGCCGATGGGGAACGGCACATCACCAACTGGCGACAATTGGCTGGCCTTCTTCAGATGCAGTTCGACCGAGGACACCGGAGCGCGGAATCCCTGGCTGCCTGGTTGGGCCGCCAGATCGCCGATGCTCCAGAATCACTTGGCGATGCGGCCGGTGAAAGCACCCTCATGCGTTTGGAAACCGATGCGTCGGCGGTCCAACTCAACACCATCCACGGGGCTAAGGGCCTGGAATATCCGGTGGTGTTCTGCCCGTTCCTCGCCCGCGTCCAGAAGCGGAGACAAGTGGCTGCGTCCACGGTGGCCGTGGCTCGGATGGGGGAATCTTGGGTGGTCGATGTGGGTTCCGATGACTTTGCCGTCACACAGCAAGCCGCGGAATCACAAGAAGCCGAAGAGGAAGATCGTCGGCTCTATGTCGCGCTGACCCGTGCCCGCCACCGGCTCTACCTGGGTGTGGCTCCCATCGCAGGCTCGGCCAAAGGACCGAGCAACAACACCGCAGCGGATTCCCCGTTGGCTCAACTTCCGGGATTGGCCGCTGCATCCATGGATGCGTGGCCCGATCTCTGGAGCACTCTCGCTCCTCACGGAATCCAGTTCCTCGAAGAGGCAGATCTGGAATCCGTCACAGCGGACCGTCATTCATTGTCCAAACCTCCAGCGGAAGGATTCCAAGTTGAGGACCCCGCTTCAGCTGTGTGCTTGAGCCGACCGCCAACCGCCCCCTCCTATCCCTTCGCTGGATTCGGAATCCGCAGCTTCACGTCGCTTTCCCGCTCGGACGTCGATCAGGATTTGAGTGCTGCCGACCGCGACCTAGCAAGCTTGGCAGAAGCTCCCTCGAGCCCATCCGAACCGACCGGCGCCGCAGATGTTCTGGCGACGCTCGGCGCAGCCGGGAGCCTTCTGGGTGATCAACTCCACCGTGCCCTCGAAGATTATCTGGGCAATGGGCGCTCCCTGGAACTGGCCGTCGCAGGCTATGAGCAACCCGAACAGTGGCAGCTGGCACTTCAGGTGATTTTGAACACCCAGATCGGGTTGGCATCGGGCATTTTGTTTCGATTGGAAGAACTGCGCGGCCACTGCATCACCGAAATGCAGTTCCATTTGCCCGTCAGCAGCCTTTCGCCTTCGGCGCTGTCTCAAGTGCTCGTCGAGGATCCGGGGATTTTGAGAATTCCAGGAGGGACCGAATGGGCCGCGAGTCTGGCGGGATGGTCCTTCACGGAGTTCACTGGGTTTCTCCAGGGATTCATCGATCTGATCTTCGAACTGGACGGACGCTGGTACGTGGCCGACTACAAAAGCAACCGGCTCCACCGCTATGGCCCTGCGGCGCTCGACCGCACGATGCTCGATGCGCACTACTGGCTGCAGGCGCGCCTCTACGTCTTGGCATTGCACCGGCATCTGCGATCGAACCTGCCCGACTACCAGCCCGAACGGCACCTCGGTGGTGTCGCCTACCTCTTCGTCCGGGGTTTTCCGGGTCAAGGTGTGTGGCTGGACACCCCTACTCCTCAGGCCTTGGATCGCCTCGATGCCTTGTTTCAGACATCGGAGGTTTGCTCATGAACACCGTCGAAAAAACGAATCTCATCGGAGGTTCTGACGCCCAAGCCGACGGATTCGAGGATCTCTCGAAAGCCATTTGGCCGGACCCGGCACCGGGCTCCGATTTGGCGGTGCATCAGCCACGACTTCGCAGTGTCCTGACTGAACTGCTGCGGCGGGCCAGCAACGGTAGCGGGTCATTCCCTCTGGCCGATGCGGCGCTGAGCCCGGAAGAATGCGCGGCGATCCCGCATTGGCCGGAGTATTTGGCACTCGAAGGATCCACGCTGTTGCTGCCGCGCTACGCCCAGCAATTGCGGGAAATCCGAACTTTCGTGGAGGCACGCCTACTATCGAATGCGGCGCGACTGCCGGACATCGAGGTGGCTCGTCACCTGCAGGAAATCCTTTCGCCGCAACGCATGGGTGGAACCGGTGCGGGGCCAAACCAAGTCCACTTCGACAATGCCCAGCAGCGTCTGGCCATCGCCGCGTTGGTGGATGCCCCCGTGGGTGTCTTGACCGGCGGTCCCGGCACGGGGAAGACCACCACAGCCGCCGCACTCCTGGCCGTCCGGCACCGCATCGATACCGGCCTCACCCCGAACCAAATCCTGGTCGCTGCTCCGACAGGTCGTGCGGCCAGTCGCATCGGCGAAGCCATCGCACAATCGGCAGCCCGCCTGACAGGGCTCACTGAGAGCGATCGAGCATTCCTCAGCAGCATCGCTACCGTCACGCTGCACCGAGCCTTGGAGTGGGGGCCCGAACCTCCCGAACGCGGCGGCCCCTACCGGCGCAACGCCCTGCGACCGCTGGAAGTCCGCGTCATGCTCGTCGATGAGGCCAGCATGGTGGATTTGTCGCTCATGCACTCGCTCATCCGGGCCCTGCCTCCTGAGGCTTCGCTCTTGCTCCTCGGTGACAGTGACCAACTGGAGAGCGTCGATGTCGGTGGCATTCTTTCTGAATTCGTCCAACGGGCCGGCCAGAACCGGAAACTCCCGAATGCCCTTCGGGATCGACTCGCAGCCCGTCTGGGGAGCACTGGCGATGAGGTCCAGGCCGAGTACGATCAAGGTTTGCCTCACCTCCCATCGTCCCCGAGCTCTCAAGTCAACCCGCTTCCGGGATTGGTGGTGGGTTTGCGGCACAGTTGGCGGGCCATGAACGCGCCGTGGATTCTCGAACTGGCCGAGCGCGTCCGCCCTGGCAGCCACCATTCGCGGGATTCGGTGACGGAGTATTTGGATCAGCACGCTTCAGAACCAGAGCCCGCCTTGCGCTGGCATCGCGATGCCTCCGATCGCACGCGCCGACAATTCTGTCAGGCGCATTGGAACTCCTGGGCGGAACAGGCGCGCACCTGGACCTCTTTGTGCCTAAACACCGACGCTCAAGCAGAACCCGGCGGAAAGCCGGATGCCGACAACATCAGTCTGGAGGCACAGAATGCGGCCCGTATTCAGGCGCTCAAGCACTTGGAACGCTTCCAACTTCTGTGCAGCACGAATCATCAAGTGGATCGCGCCAACCAAGCGGGATCGGCTTTGCTATGGAACAAGGGATCCCGGGCTTCGGGTGAACTGCCGCACGGTTGCCCGGTGCTCGTCTTGGCCAACCAACGCTCGCTCGGGCTAAGCAACGGCGACATTGGCATCGCACTGGGTCCCATCCACGGCGGTCCGGCTACCTTGGTGCTGTTTCCCGGAGCCAATGGTGTCCCTCGACTCATTCCCCGCGTACGACTCCCGGCGCACCAACCCGCCTTCGGACTCACCATCCACAAGAGCCAGGGCAGCGAATGGGATTCAGTAGCCCTCGAACTACCGCCCCACACCGAGTCCAAACTCCTGACACGCAATCTGCTCTACACCGGCATCACCCGGTCCCGCAACAGGCTCAACCTCTTCGGCTCCTCCGAATCCCTCGATCTCGTGCTCTCGCGTTGACCGGAGATGCTCCCCACACGCCGAACGCCCACTTCAGGGGCGGCGCGACGAAAGCAAATTCGCCAAACTGGATGCACCTCCCATTTGGAGACGAGAGGCGATCCATTTCAGCGTCATGGTGGTTTCTGCACGCAGCTTCGCAGCGATTTTGATTTTCCCGGAGTCTCCCTTGCGACGCTCACCCAAATCGGCCTCGCCCCAACCCAGCTTCGCGAGTTCCTCACGCGCCAACCTCTCGGCTTTCTCGGTCCCACTTTCGCTCAATTCCACCCCGGGGTGGTCGGGTTTGCTCCGTGATTCCATTTGCGCCAGCAACTCCCTGCGAAACGATTCATCACCCCAGCACCACCCGCGCCGAATCCCGGCATAATCATCAGAAGTGTCTTCACGACGCCTATCTTCCATCAGCCGCTCGAACTGCTTCCGCCCCACTGCACTGTCGGCCGAGATGCCCAAGCCTCCAAGAACCCGATCCACATGCAGCCATGCTGGTCGACGTCTTGGTTGCTCGAGGTAAGACGGATAACTGCTCCAACGAAACGACTCCAACGGATCCGAGGGCCGAAGCAGCTTGGCTCGCACGGGGTTCAGGTGGACGTACTCGCAGACCGTGCGCAAGTAGTCGGGTTTGGAAGGATCCACCACCAGGGCCTTGTAGCGCCCACTGAAAAGATGCCCGGACAAACCATGTCGACGGTTAAACCGCATGGTGTAGGTACCCAGAAACCACTTCATGCCGGACACCAAATTCCCCCGCGGCGTTTCCACCACCAGATGAAAGTGGTTGCCCATGAGGCAATAAGCGAGGACCTGCCAATCGGCCTTCACACAGGTGTCGTCCAGTGTGTCGAGGAACACTTGGTGATCCACATCGTCGCGGAAGATCGCTTCGCGGCGATCGCCTCGGTTCATGACGTGGTAAATCGCTCCCGGGTATTCGATGCGCAACTTGCGGGCCATGGGAGGGACATTGGCAAGTGGGGTTGGTGGTGTAAATAGTAGAGACCGGCCCTTTTTGTGTAGATGTGTGGGACCGACCCCTTTTGAGGGGGATTCAAGGTTTGCGTGGCTTCTGGGGGGGCGGCGTGGTTTTCTTCAGGGCCAGAACACATGAGCGACCCGCGTTACGCCAAACTGGCCAAGCTTCTCATCGAATACTCCTGCGAATTGAAGGCCGGAGAGAACATTCTGCTCGATCTGGTCGATACGCCCGATGCCATGGCCGTGGAACTCATCCGCGCTGCGCGCACCATCGGAGCCACGCCCATCGTGGAGATGCGCCATTCCCGCATCCTGCGCGAAGTGCAAATCGGAACCGATGAACGCCACGCCAAACTGGTGCGGGACATCGAACTCAACCGCATCCGCAAGATGCAGGCCTACATCGCCATCCGCGGCGCGAACAACGCCAGCGAGAACAGCGACGTACCGTCCGAGAAGACCCGCCTGTACTCCAAGACGCTCCGCCCCGCCCTCGATCACCGCATCAACAAAACCCGCTGGTGCGTCTTGCGCTGGCCGACTCCCAGCATGGCCCAGTCGGCCAATATGAGCACGGAGGCCTTCGAGAAGTTCTACTTCGACGTGTGCACGATGGACTACGCCAAGATGGCGCGGGCCGTGCAACCCCTCGAAAAGCGCATGCGCAAGGCCGACAAGGTGCGCCTCATCGCCCCGGGCACCGACCTTTCCTTCTCCATCAAGAACGTGGGTGCCAAGCCCTGCGAAGGACTGCGCAACATCCCGGACGGCGAGTGCTTCAGCTGCCCCACTCTCAAGTCGTCCAACGGCGTCATCACCTTCAACACGCCCACGCTGTACGCCGGCACCAAGTTCGAGGGGATCCGCCTGGAGCTGAAGGATGGGCGCATCATCCAGGCCACCTGCCAAGGCGGCGCCGAGCGGAAGCTCAACGAGATCCTCGATATGGACGCCGGAGCCCGGTCCATCGGCGAGTTCAGCCTCGGATTCAACCCCTACATCCTGAACCCGATGTGCGACATTCTGTTCGACGAAAAGATCGCCGGTTCCCTGCACTTCACCCCGGGTCAGGCGTATGAGGATCCGGGCAACGGCAACAAGTCGGCCGTCCACTGGGACATGGTGCTCATCCAACGTCCCGAGTGGGGCGGTGGCGAGGTCTGGTTCGACTCCGAATTGATCCGAAAGGACGGACTGTTCGTGCCCAAGGACCTTCAAGGCCTCAATCCGGACAAACTCCGCTGATTGGGTTGGGTCTACTCAGGTCCGCATCAAAACCATGGTTCCATCCATTCCTCGCTGGCTACGGGTATTCTGGGCCTGCTGTTGGGCTTGGTTTAGAGCCTCGTGTTGGGTCTCGTGTTGGGCCTTGTCAGCAGGCCTCGCCATGGCCCGGGATTGGGAACCTGGATTCCGAGACTTGGCAGCCTGGGGACGAGAGATGCATCTCCGTCCCGTCCAGAAAGGCGAGGAACTCCAACTGACCAACCGGTGGACCCGACTGCGTTTCCAAAAGGATTCCGATCGGGTGAACTTCAATGATGTGGAGTTCCGATTGTCGGATCGCATCCCGGTCGAAGGCGGACGCTTCCGTGTTTCGCAACGCGACATCGACTCGCTCATCGCCCCACTCCTGGCGCCACCCAAGCGGAGCATCCGCCCCATCCGACGCATCGCCATCAACGCCGGACATGGCGGGCGTGATCCCGGCAACATGGAAGGTCGGCGGATGGAGAAGACTTACACCTTGGATCTGGCCATTGATTTGGCGCGGCACCTCAAGGCTGC
This sequence comes from Akkermansia muciniphila, assembly GCA_945861075.1. GTDB lineage: Bacteria > Verrucomicrobiota > Verrucomicrobiia > Limisphaerales > UBA9464 > SXXZ01. The sequence continues at coordinate 2,086 of CAMATE010000021.1, read as the reverse complement.
CGGGTTTCAGGTCGTCTTCGTCCGCAGTTCGGACCAGTTCATCGCCCTGCCCGATCGGGCCGCCGCCGCCAATCGTGCGGAGGCCGACCTCTACGTGAGCCTGCACTTCAATGGTTTTGACGGTCCGGGCAATGATGCGGTGCAAGGTCTGGAAACCTATTGCCTCACGCCGGCTGGAGCCCCTTCGAGCAATGACTCGAAACGCAGCGGCCGGATGGCCGGCTTTGATGCCAACCGTTTTGACCGCGAGAACATCACCCTCGCCCACCAAGTGCATCGCGCCATCCTCGACCAAACCCCCTTGGCCGATCGAGGTGTGCGCCGGGCCCGCTTCAAGGAACTCACGCTGCTGCGAATGCCCGGTCTCCTGATCGAAGGCGGATACATGACTCACCCCGGTGACACCCGCCTGATGGACTCGCGGAAGTCCCGGGATCAGCTCGCCGCCGCCATCGCCGATGGGATCCTGCGGCACAAACGGCTGGTCGAGCGCGGAGCTCCGGAGTGACCCCAGAAGCTCCGCCCACGAACCTCAACGGCGCTTGCCGCTGACCAATTCTTCCACGAGCGGCTTGGCGGCATAGACGCTGCGAAGCGCCTCCAAAATGCCCGCGCTGTGCACGGACAAGGCACGGGCCTGGGTTTCCTCATAGGCAAACCCCAGAACCAGCGACTCGATGTTGCCATCGAAAATGATGCCCACGAATTCCCCGTTCCGGTTCACCACGGGGCTGCCGGAGTTGCCGCCGATGATGTCGTGGGTGGAGACAAAGTTGAAGGGCACCTCGGCATGGATGGCCCGACGCTTCTTCTGCCAGCGTTCCGGCAAGTCAAACGGCGGACGCCCTTCCATCTCCGTGGAACGTTCGAAGATTCCCCCCAAGGAGGTCGTCGCCGGGATCGCCTTGCCCTGAGCGGTGTAGCCCTTCACCACACCGTAGGAAAGCCGCAGGGTGAAGGTGGCATCGGGATAACGTCCCTTGCCCTCCAACGCAAAGCGGGCCGCCGCAATGGCCGCATGCGCCTGCTTCTTGATCTCGGCCTGAGCCTCCATGACTTGGCGCACTTCACGCCCCTCGGCATCCACCGCCTTGGCCACGAGGATGAGCGGATCATCGGAAGCGGCCAACGCCAACGTCCCGCCCTTGTACAACCGACGACGCTCATCCACCGACCGCAGGCGACTGCCATTGATGAGTTCCACGGCCCGGGCCCGAGGCGACTTTCCGGCCATCACCTTCTTGACGGTAGGATCTTCGGCACCCAGTTGCTCGCTCAAGTAGGTGAGTGAGTCGGCCAGACTGAGGATTTCCAGGTCGTTGTGGATGGGTTTGTCGGAGAACAGACCCATTTCGAGCGAGGCCCGACCGGCCTCCGCAAACTCCCGCAAGCGTTCGCCATCGACCTTCGGGTATTCCTCGGCGGCCCGCACCAGGATGTGGGCGATATCGAACAATTCGGACTGAAAGGCCTGTCCCGCTTCCAGAAGGCGGTAGCGCTGCTCATTTCGGGCGATCACCCCCTGAGCTTCCTGGATCCGCTCGAAGGCCGATGCGGCCGAAGCATAGGTGGGATTGGCGGCCAACTTCGTCCGCAACGCCTTCTCCTGCTGACGTTTGGACTCCATGAGAGCCGGATCATAAAGGCCGGCGTGCCCACCATCCCGGGCCTTGCGGCTATTCTGGATTCCGAAGAGTTCGTCCTTCGCTCGCCGCGCGTTCTCTCCACTGCGCTCGCTCCACGACCGCATGAGCACCTCGCGCCGCTTCAGGTAGGCCAGTGATATGGGATATTGCCGGTCGCGCAGGTATTCCAATTCGGCAACAGTGAGCAACCTCTCGGTTCGGCCAGGGTGCCCGGAAACGAAGGTCAATTCCCCCTCGGCAGCCCCCTGTTTGGACCACTTCAAATAATGCGGAACCTTCACGGCCTTGCCATTTTCGTAGGCTCGGAACAGGCAGATATCGAGGTCGAAGCGCGGGTACTCGAAGTTGTCGGGATCGCCGCCAAAAAAGGCCACCTGCTGCTCGGGCGCAAAGACCAACCGCACGTCGGTGTACTTCTTGAAACGGTACAGATGATAGGC
>CAMATE010000020.1 GCA_945861075.1 Akkermansia muciniphila | reverse complement strand
CCAGCTCTGGCCGTTGTTGACCACTTGCACAAAGCGCACGCCGCGCTCGACCAGACGACGGGCGATGAGGCACCGGGTTCCGTAGTCGCGGGTCCTCTCCTGATCGATGCCATACAGGCGCCGTGTGGCCTCCGACTCAGACCGAATGTCCATGGCCTCTTTGGCCGCCGTCTGCATTCGGGCCGCCAATTGATAACTGGCGATGCGGGCATCCAAGTCCTGCTCTCCCGGATGCTCGGCACGATGCGCGCGGTTGAGTTCGCCCAGCAGTTCCAGTTGATGTTGTTGAGGAACCCCGCGGAGGTGCGGAGCCGGGTCGAGGTTGAGCAATCGGGGCTCCGTGGGGCGAACCACCGTTCCTTGGAAAATCGACGGCAACCAGCCGTTGGACCAATTGGCCTCGGCGAGCAGTGGCAGACCGGAGGGATGGGTCAGTGTGAGGAATGCGGGCAACTCCTGGCTGGGAGTCCCGAGCCCATAAGACAACCAACTGCCGAGAGTGGGCGCCCCGGCGGTGATGCGGCCATTGGTCAATGCGTACAGCGATTGGCCATGGTTGTTCACGGCAGTCCGCATGGATCGGATCACGCACAATTCGTCGACCACGCCTGCCAGATGGGGCAGGAGCGACGACAACTCCGTGCCGGACTGACCGTGTTTGCGAAACTCCCACAGCCCCGGCATGACCTTCGAACTGGCCTGTCCGGCATTGTCGAACTTCAACTCGCCCGGAAAGGGTTTACCGGCCCATTCGTTCAGCAGGGGCTTTGGATCAAAGAGGTCCATCTGACTCGGGCCCCCGATCATCAAGATGGAAATCATGGCCCGGGCGCTGGCCGGATGGTGGCCTGCCTTCGGTTTCAGATCATACGTGCGCTGTTCCAACTCCGGTCGAGCCGGAGCTGCCAAAAGCCCCTCCTGCTGAAGGAGCCACGACAAGGCGGTAGAACCCAGGCCGAAGGCGCTGCCTGCCTGCAGGAAGTGGCGACGGGAGCAGAAGCCGGACGGAGACGACATGTTGGAAGGGCGATCCATGGCTCAGTCGAGGTAGAGGAATCGATTGGAACCCATGAGCACCTGGCACAAGGCAGCCAGAGCCCGTTCTTCGGGGGTTACCGCCGGCGTTTCGGACGTCGAAGTGGCCGGCGGTTTGGCAGCGGGTTTGGATTCGGCCGGCGGCAATGACGCCTGCAGTTCCTTGAGGAAACGCCGCGACCGGTCCACGTCGGTGGCCGTGGGCGATTGAAGGAAGAGCAGGCGCCACAAGCGGGCCAGTTGGGCCGGCTCATCGCCCGGGGCTTCCCGTCGCAGGCGTTGCGCCAAATCCAACGCGCGATCCAGCACGAATCCGTCGTTGAGGAACATCAATGATTGGGGAGCCGCCGTGGAAACCGGGCGGGCTTCGCAGTTGGGATTGACCACCGGGGCATCGAAGGTCTCGAGCACCCCGACCGGCATGGTGCGGCGTACGGTGACATAGACGCTGCGTCGGAAGTCAGCCGTCCCGCCGGTCTCCACTCCCACCGCGTCGCCATTGCCGTCGCGCTTCTGTCGACCCACCACGAATTGTCCTTGGGCATTGACGGCGATGGGCACAGGAGGACCGAAGCGCGTGGTATCCAAACGGCCGCTCACCGCCAAAAGGCTGTCCCGGAGACTTTCGGCATCGAGACGTCGCAGGCGAAACCGACCCAACAGTCGATTGTCCGGATCCTTCTTCTGCGCAGCCGCGTTCACGGTGCCTTGTCGGTAGGCGGCACTGGTCACGATCAACCGGTGGAGGCGTTTGTTCTTCCAGCCGTGATCCATGAAATCGGCCGCCAACCAATTCAGCAATTCGGGATGACTCGGGCGTTCGCCCAAGGCGCCGAAGTCTCCGGGCGTCGCGACCAAGCCCATTCCAAAATGCTCATGCCACAGGCGGTTGACCCAGACCCGGGCGGTGAGCGGATTGTTTCGATCCGTGAGTCGGCGGGCCAGTTCGAGGCGACGACCGCTGGTGCGACGGCCTGGAGTGGATTCCGGGATCTCGGTGTCCAATCCACCGAGGCCCATGACCGACAACAACCCCGGCTTGAGTGCCTCGCGCGGTTGCTGGGGATCGCCCCGATGGAATCGCACCGTGGTCACGGGTTCAGCAGAAGCCTCAACCAGGGCTTGCACCATGGGATCAGCGGGCTTCAGAGCCCGATCGGCCGCGGCGCGCTTGCGAATTTCTTCCACCTTATTGGCCCCTTCCCGATCAATCTCACCCAAGATGATGTGATCTTGGAACATGGGGAATTCCCGGAGCAGTTGGAGTTGTTCGGGGCTGCGCTTGGCCGCCGGTGTCCGTCGCGCAGCGATCACCGCTTCCCGACGGGACTCCGGAACCAGCAGCAATTGCTTCTGCACGAATTTCTCGATGAGTTCATCGTGCAAACGGGTGGCCTCGGCGTCGTGGACCTTGGCCGCCTGTTCGACGCAGTCGGCCAGGGATCGATCCACCGAGGGCATGAGCGAAACCAACCGTTGAGCGGGATTCTTCCACCGCTTCCAGTCGAAGGCCGGCTCGAACACGGCCCGCAATCGGTAGTAATCGGCCTGAGGGATGGGATCGTAGCGGTGGTCGTGGCATTGGGCGCAGTGAACCGTGATGCCGAGCAGCGACGAAGAAACAATCTGGAGGGTGTCGGCAATGACCTGATTGCGCGCCAACTCTGGCTCCGGCGGACCGTCGCCCGTGGGATCGGGGGCCATGCGCAAGAAACCCGTGGCCACCAGACGATCCAAATCGCGGCCGGCCAAATCGGTGGAGACGGCCGGCAAGAGTTCGTCGCCAGCCAATTGCTCGGTGATGAAATCGTCGAAGGGGCGATCCTCGTTGAAGGACCGGATCACGTAGTCGCGGTATCGCCAGGCCCACGGACGCTCGGAATCGGCCTCCACGCCCCCGTTGGAGTCGGCATATCCCGCCACATCGAGCCAGTGACGCCCCCAACGTTCACCATAAGCCGGCGAATCCAGAAGCCGATTCACCCAGCGCTCGTAAGCGGCATCGGAAGGGTCCGCCACGAAGGCATCGACTTCTTCTGGAGTCGGCGGAAGACCAGTCAGGTCGAGGGTCAACCGGCGGATCAATTGCTCCGGTTTCGCGGGCTTGGCAAAGCCCAGGCGCTCCTTGTCCAGTCGGACCTTCAAGAACGCATCGATGGGAGTCCGCACCGTCTTGTCGTATCGGACCTGGGGAGGCTCCGGACACCCCACCGGCTGGAACGCCCAGAACTGACGTTCCTCTTCGGTGATGACCCATCGGGGCACCTCCACCGGTTCGGGTCGCAAGGTCGGAGCGCCTTGCGCGATCCACCGTTCGATGAGCGCCACCTGCTCAGGAGCCAATGGCTTGCCGCCTTTGGGCATTTCACCGGATTTCACCACCGACAGGAGATGACTTTGGGCCGGCTTTCCTGGCACCAGCACTAGGCCGGATTCAGAAGCTTTCAGGAGCAATCGCCGTTGCCTCAAGTCCACCCCGCCCTTGGGTTTTTCCTCCTCGCCGTGGCAATGAAAACAATGGGCCTTGAAGATGGGGCGGATATCGCGCTCGAAGACGGGGCGTGCCGGGAGCTTCTGAGCGGCCGATCCAGCCGCCAATATCGTACCCACCAGCCACCACAAACCCGCCATCCAAATCCCCACGACCGTCACGCCGCCAGCGGGGCGGGTGGGCAACCGGTGCAAGTCGGGGGACATACTTATATGCAACCCCGAATGACGGGCTCACGCAAGCCACGTCGCTCCGTCTGTCGCCGTCGTGATCCACCCTGTTTTGGCTGGTTCCAGCATTGCCGGCATCGGCGGGAGGACTAACCTAGCGCCTCGATCCCGATGCTCACCCCTCTGTCACGAGTGCTTCGCATGTGGACGACCCTTGGCATGATGGTCGTGACCGCATTGGCTTCCGCTCAGGCGGCGGCCCGGCCTGAGACTCCGATCAGCTTTTCGCGGGAAATCCTTCCCCTGCTCTCCGACCACTGCTTCGCCTGCCACGGTCCCGACGAAAAGGGCCGTAAAGCCGGCCTGCGACTGGATACGCTCGCCGGTGCCCGAGGTTCCGGAAAAAGCGGTAAGACCGCCATCAAACCAGGTCGTCCGGACGAGAGCGAAATCCTGCGCCGGATCCACAGCAGTGATCCCGACGAGGTGATGCCGCCCCACGATTCGGGCAAGGCACTCCGGCCCGAACAAGTGCGTCTCCTGCGCCAGTGGATCGAACAAGGAGCACCGTGGGGACAGCACTGGGCGTTCGAACCACCTCAACGGGCGACCGTTCCCGTGATGCGCGGAACCTCCCACACAATCGATGCCTGGGTGCGGCACTCCTTGGAACGCGACGGACTAAAACCCGCACCCGAGGCCGCACGACCCACCCTCCTCCGCCGACTCACCCTCGACCTGACCGGCCTACCTCCGACTCCGTCCGAGATCGACGCCTTCGTGGCGGATCCGTCACCCCAGGCCTTTGAGCGGCAAGTGGATCGATTGCTGGCTTCCCCGCGATACGGCGAGCGGATGGCATGGGAATGGATGGAAGCCGCCCGCTACGCCGATTCCAACGGATACCAAGGCGATGGCGACCGCACCATGTGGCCGTGGCGCGACTGGGTGGTCGACGCCTTCAATCGCAACCTGCCCTTCGACCAGTTCACCGTCTGGCAAATCGCCGGAGACCGGCTTCCGGGAGCCACCGATGAGCAGCGTCTCGCCACGGGTTTCCTGCGCAATCACGCCATCAATGGCGAAGGCGGCCGCATCGCAGAAGAGAACCGCATCGACTACCTCTTCGACCAAACCGAGACGGTGGCCACGGTCTGGCTGGGAGCCACCTTCAACTGCACCCGGTGCCACGACCACAAGTTCGATCCCTACACTCAGAAGGACTACTTCGGACTGATGGCGTTCTTCAACCAGACCTCCGTCGACGGCAGCGGCGGCAATCCCCGGACGCCTCCCGTGTTGCCCGTGCTCGATCGGGAAATCCAGGCCCGAGTCGCCGATGCCGAGAAAGGTCTAGCCCACTTTATCCGCGACACGGAAGCCCTGGAGCGGCGGCGATTCCAGCCCGAGGCCGGCCAAACACTCGACCAGACACCGCTGGCCCAAGACTTTTCTGCGGCCCATCGCGAACAACTCAAAGTTTCCGCGAAGGATCGGGACGCCGGCCGACTCCAGAAAATGGCCGACCTCTGGCGGGATTTCGACCCGCAGTACGTGGCGGTGCTGGAACGCCAACGCGCCTCGCGCATCCACTGGGACAATGTCCAGAACCAGATCCCGAAAGTGATGGTGATGGAAGACCTGCCCAAGGTGCGACCGACTCATCAATTGGTGCGTGGCAGTTACCAGAACCTCGGTCCTGAAGTTCCGCCATCGCTGCCAGGCCATCTCACGCCGGGTCATCGCGTGCAGCGCCCTGACCGACTCGAACTGGCACGGTGGCTCGTTTCGCCGACCAATCCCCTGCCCGCCCGGGTCACGGTCAATCGGTTGTGGCAGCAATTCTTCGGGCTCGGATTGGTGAAGACCTCCGAAGACTTCGGTCTCCAAGGTGAACGGCCTTCCCACCCCGAGTTGCTCGATGGGTTGGCCCTCGACTTCATCGAGTCCGGCTGGGATGTCAAAGCCCTCGTCCGCTCCATCGTGCTGAGCGGCACCTACCGGCAATCGTCGCAAACCTCGCCTGAGGTCCGGGAACGCGATCCGGAAAACCGCCGACTGACCCGAGGCCCGCGATTCCGGATGCCCTCACCCATGATCCGCGACATGACCCTGGCCTCCGCGGGCCTGCTCACCGAGCGCGTCGGCGGGGCTGCGGTCAACCCTTACCAGCCCGCGGGCGTGTGGGAGGAAACCACCTTCGGCAACAAGCGCTACACGCAAGACCATGGCGAGGCGCTCTACCGCCGCAGCCTGTACGTGTTCTGGAGGCGCATCATCGGTCCGACACTCTTCTTCGATGTGGCCAACCGCCAGACCTGCACCGTCAAGACGCCGCGAACCAATGTCCCCCTGCACGCCCTGCTGACCCTCAACGACACCGGCTACGTCGAAGCTGCGAGGATTCTGGCCCAGCAAGCCCTGATGAGCGACACGCGCGACTCCGAGCGATTGGTACGCGTCTTCCGCCAGGTGCTGTCCCGCCGCCCCAGCGCCGCCGAGAGTCGGATCCTCCTCGACGGGCTCCAGCGCCACCGGGCCTCTTACACCCTCCAACCCGAACTGGCGGCCCAATGGATCCGCACCGGCGAAATGACGCCCCCATCCAGCGTGAACCCCGTCGAATTGGCCGCCTGGACAGTCGTCTGCAGCACGGTGCTGAACCTCGACGAAGCCCTGACCAAGGAATGAACCCATTGACGCCCAACCACGAATTTCTGGTTCGTGAAACCCGCCGCCAATTCCTCGGCCGCACAGGCACGGGGCTGGGTCTAGCGGCTCTGAGCCAACTGCTCGGATCGGGCCGGGCCTCGGCAGCCGACCCGAGTCCAACGCTCCCGACGCAGGCACGGCCTCATCATCCGGCCAAGGCCAAGCACGCCATTTATCTGTTTCAAAACGGCGCGCCCACCCATGTCGATCTCTTCGACTACAAGCCGGAGCTACTCAAACGCCATGGACAGCCCCTGCCCGATTCCTACATCGGCGGCAAGCGCTTCAGCACCATGACGGGCAAGGCCGACGGCAAGCTGATGCTCGCGCCGGTCGAGCCCTTCCGGCAGCACGGGCAAAGTGGCGCCTGGGTGAGTGATTTCCTGCCCCACACCGGCCGGATCGCCGATGAACTGTGCTTTGTCAAAAGCCTCCACACCGACGCCGTCAACCACGCCCCGGCCATCTCGCTCATGCTCAGCGGAGCGCAAATCCCCGGGCGTCCGACCCTCGGGGCTTGGCTCACCTACGGCCTGGGTAGCGAAACGGAAAACCTGCCCGCCTTTGCCGTGATGACTTCGGTGAGCAAGGGCACCAGCTGCGGCCAGATTTTCTACGATTTCTACTGGGGATCCGGCTTCCTGCCTTCCCGCTATCAGGGAGTCAAATTCCGGGGCGGCAATGAACCGGTGTTGTACCTCGGCAATCCGGCCGGCCTGCCCTCAGCGACCCGTCGTTCCATGCTCGACGATCTGGGCGCGTTGAACCGCCTGAAGTTCGAGGCGCATGGCGACCCAGAGATCGCCACCCGCATCGCCCAATACGAAATGGCCTTCCGCATGCAGACGAGCGTGCCGGAACTGGCCGACCTCTCGAAGGAACCGGAGTCGGTGCTGGCCTTGTACGGCCCGAGTGTTCGGGAGCCCGGCACCTTCGCCTACAACTGCCTCATGGCCCGACGCCTCATCGAGCGGGGCGTGCGGTGTGTCCAGGTCATGCATGCCGGTTGGGACCAGCACAACAGCCTCACCACCGAACTCTACACCCAGTGCCGCGATACCGACCAACCGTCCGCCGGCTTGGTCGTCGACCTCAAGCAACGGGGCTTGCTCGATGAAACCCTGGTGGTCTGGGGCGGTGAGTTCGGACGAACACCGTTCATCCAAGGCAACCTCGACGACCGCAAACGCTGGGGTCGTGACCATCACCCCTACGCCTTCACCACCTGGATGGCCGGTGGCGGGGTGCGTCCGGGAATTTCCTACGGTGAGACCGATGACTTGGGCATGAACGCAGTGCACAAGCCGGTGCACGTGCACGATCTGCAGGCGACCTTGCTGCACCAAATGGGCATCCACCACGAGCGGCTCACCTACCGGTTCCAGGGCCGCGATTTTCGACTCACCGATGTCCACGGCAACGTGGTGAGGGAAATCCTCCAAGGCGCCTGAGCTTCTCACTCATCCGACTCACAGGCGGACCGATCTACGTCCATCGTTGGCTAACCACCGAAGGTGATCACACCCTTGGCCAAGCGTCCGGCCAGAAGGTCGTCGAAGGCTTCAGCCAACTGGTCGAGTCGGTAAGTGCGGGTGACCAGTTCATCGAGCAGCAATTGTCCAGAGGCATGCAACTCGAAGATCCGCGGGAAATCGCGACTCGGAACGCAGCCACCGTAGAGCGGCGTCACGTAGGTTTTGTCCCACATGAAGAGCGGCATAGGAACGGTGACCGGGTCGTTGATGCCGCTGACCTGCAAGGCCATGCCTCCATCGCGGATGAGTTTCAGTGGCGCAAAGGCCAGTCGCGGAACCGAGGTGGCCTCGAAGGCGTAATCGGCACCGGCTCCACCGCAACGCCGGCGCACCTCGGCCGCCGCCGCATCGAGTTCGCGATCGGCCGGATCCACCTGAATCACCTCGGTCGCCCCGAATTGGCGCGCGCGTTCCAACGGCCCGGGTTGGAGATCCAGGGCAATGATTCGCGAGGCCCCGGCATGACGCGCTCCCTGGATGACATTCAGCCCGACCCCACCGCAACCAATGACCGCCACCGAGCTCCCCGGAGCCACGCGCGCGACATTCACCGCGGACCCAAAGCCCGTCATCACCCCACAACCGACGATGCAGGCCGACTCGAAGGAAACCTGGGTCTCGAGTCGGGTGACCGCCGCTTGCCGAACCAAGGCCAACCCGCACAAGGTGCCGAGATTGAAGGACCGGTCCACCGGAAGACCTCGAAGCTGGGTCCCGGCCGCATGGGCGTGGGCCGCGGAGGGCTCCATCACATGGGCCGGCCGGCTGCTGTGGCAGTGGACGGCCGACCCGCGATGGCAGGCCGGGCAAGTGCCACACGGAATCACCCAGTTCAGCACCACTCGATCCCCGGGCCGAACACCGCTGACCTCCGGGCCGACCTCGAGCACCACCCCGGCGCCCTCATGACCCATGACCAACGGACGTTTCCACCCCAGCGAGGCATGATCGGTGTGGCACAGGCCCGAAGCCCGAATTTCCACCAGCACCTCATCACCCTGGGGCGACGCGACCTCGATGGACTCGAGGCTGAATTGGCCTTGGCCGGAGGCGATGGCCGCTCGGGTCGTTCGGATCATGTGAGGAAATGGAGGAACCGCGGGACGACTCAGCGGGACTGCTTGAGCATCCACTCGAACAAGGCAGGGTCGTTGTAGGCCTGGGTCCAGGAATCGTGTCCGGCCTCGGGATAGACGGTGTGCTTCACCGACTCATTCCCTGCCTTCTTGAACGCTTCCACCATCCGCTCGGTTTCGGCGGGCACCACGACGTTGTCCTTGCCGCCGTGGAAAGCCCAAACGCCCAGCGTCTTGAGGGCTTCGCGCTGAGCGGGCAACAAGGTGCGAATGCGTTCGCCACCACCGCAAATGGGAGCCACCGCCGCGAAGCGCTCCGGATGCTTCACCGCCAACTCCCAGGTGCCATAGCCGCCCATGCTCAAACCGGTCACATAGACCCGGCGGGCATCCACCGGAAGGCTGGCCTGCAATTCATCAATCAATGCCAACAGAGTGGTGCTGTTCCACACCTGTCCTGGCGGGCATTGCGGCGACGCCAGGATGAAGGGGTACTCCTTGCCCGCGGCCACCCACTTCGGCGGACCATGCACGGCCACGGCATTGAGATTGGTTCCGCGCTCGCCGGCTCCATGCAGGAAGAGCACCAAAGGCCAACGCTTGGTGGGTTCAGCATCGGCCGCCTTCGGCACATACAGCAAGTAGTCCAGGCGGTGCTCGGTGCGGATCTCGCGACGAAACTCCTGGGCCGTTTGCTGCCCCGGCTTCGGCTGCGGTTGAGCGGCAAGGGCGGATCCAACGAAAAGCACGGTGGCCCAAAGGCCCGTCCAGCGGGAAATCATGCTCAGAAAGTGCCTCGAAAGACGCCGGGCCTTCAATCGGGAACGGCGGTCATTGTCGAGGGCTCTGACCCGCAAAACTTCACAAAAGCTCGTTGACGGGGCGAAAAGACAGCCGATAGGGTCCGCCTCCTTCGAACGTTCCAGAGTAGCTCAATGGTAGAGCAATCGGCTGTTAACCGATGGGTTGAAGGTTCGAGCCCTTCCTCTGGAGCCATTCTTTTTCAGGTCACATCGGGTGCCTGAATTTTCGGTGCTGCTGCGGATGCAACTCCTTGGCTCGAAATTATCCGGCACGCCCCCTTCCCTGACGGTTCGGCCTGCCGTGAACCGGATCTTTCCGGCACGATTCCCCAACATCATCGCACTGGTGTTGAATCTCTTGCTGGCGGTCATTCCCGCGATGGGAGCAGCGATTGCTACCAACGATGCGCTGGCCAACCTGCAAGGCCGTCTCCGACACGAACTGATGGGGCCCTCCGGATCGACGGTGTTTTGGGGAGCCTTGGTCGCCCGCGCGGATGGCAGCCGAATCTTCGGTACCAATGTCCAGCAGGCCTTCATCCCGGCGTCCAACACCAAGCTGTTCACCGGAGCGTTGGCTCTGGATCAACTGGGCTCTGAAGCCCGGTTGCGCACGCCCGTTCACGTTCAACGACCTCCCGACGCCGACGGCGTGCTGCATTCCGATCTGTGGGTGCTCGGCCAAGGTGATCCCACCTGGGGCACCGCACCGAAATCGGGCTCTGGCAACGCTCCTGGCACATGGGACGAAGCACTCGTGCCTGGGGTGGCTCAGTGGCAGTCGAAGGGCCTGAAGCGTGTGATCGGAGACTTGGTGCTCTGTGACGGCGCGTTACGGGTCCCCAGTTATGGCCCTGGCTGGGATGAGGAAGACCGCGCCGAATGGTACGGCGCCCCGGTCTCAGCATTCGTGGTGAACGACAACACCTTCCGACTGCTGGCTCCGGCCATCGCCCGAAACGCCTCAAGCGTGCCCTACTTCATCGAGCCTCCCCTGGCCTCACTCATCGTGGATTGGCGGGTGTTGCCAGGAACGAACACCACGCACCGGATCCACTACGAACGACAACAAACCGGCGGACCCATCGAGTTCCGCGGCCGCTTTGCGCCCGGTACCAACGGATGGTCGGCAGAACTGGCGGTGGCGAACCCAGCCCAAGTCTTCGGGGATTTGCTGAAGCGCACCCTCGAGCGGCGAGGCATTTCGGTTTCTGGATCCGTGCGTGTGGTCCATGCCACCAACGGATGTCCGGCCACCGAGTGGGATCACTGGACTTCTCTACCCTTGGCTCACCGTCTGGCGCTGTGCCTCAAGCCGTCGCAGAACTTGCACGCCCAGTTGTTGTTGGCCGAGGTGGGCCGTCAGGCGGAACGCCAGTCCACCCAAGGTGCTTCCCCGAGCGCAACCAGACGCCATGACGAGTGGGGGTTGACCACGCTGCCGGGATTCCTCACCCGAGTGGGAATATCCGACGGCTCGGTCGTTTTGGAGGAAGGTTCCGGGCTGTCCCGGACGAACCGAGTCACCCCGGCCGCCACCGTGGCGCTGCTGCGTTTCATGGCGACTCACCCTCAACACAAGGTGTGGAAGGACAGCCTACCCGTGGGAGGAGTCGATGGAACGCTCAAGAACCGTTTCAAGACGGGCCACGCCCTCCGCAATGTCCGCGCCAAAACCGGCAGCCTGCGTGGCGTGCATGCGCTGGGCGGTTATGTGACGACGGCCGGAGGCGAGGAACTCGTCTTCGCGCTCTACGCCAATCAAGCGCAGAGCGATCCTCAGGCACGCGCACGGATGGATCGGTTCGTGGAAATTTTGGCCAGTAGCGACCTTCGAATGAACCGCCTTCCCGCAGTGACCGCTCCGCCGCGCTGATCGTTGTTCACCAGTCGAATTGCAATGTGCAAACCCCGGCGCTGATGGAACGGATTTCCAAACGCGAGGCGCCCCGGATGCGAAAGAACCGAGCCGCCGTCGACACAGGCACTTCGACCCGACGCAAATCTCCATCGACCGAATAGGCGCTCTCTTCAACAAAGGCACTGCTGAGATCCGGCGCGGATTCGACGAGGGGCTGACCTGCGGGCGGTTGGGTGGAGGTTTGAAGCACCAACCAAGCGGCATGACTGGAAATGCGGGTCATGTAGCTGAGGGAGCCCTCGGGAGTGGGTCCATCTGGCAGCCATTCCTGGCGACCCACTGGTCCGACCCAGAGACCGCGGGTGTCGAAAAAGGCGCCGTACTGCGGAGGCGTATTGGTGTCGGAAGTGTACGGACCCTCCACAGCGTATCCCACGCCGGCGAGTTTCCAGACTCCGTCCCGATCGAGCAGGAATGAGCCCGCCCCGGAATCCCCTCCGGAATACATTCCTTCGTCGGCCCCCGCACCGGCGGAAAAATCAAAGACCAACAAATCTCCCACTGGCGAAGAATCGGCCGGAACCCATCCCTTCACCGTGTTGGTGCCCCAGCGTTGCAGGCCGTCATATTCTCCGATCCACCACCCGCGCCCGGCAACGGCGGGACCACGGCGTCCGCCTCGACCGAACAACATCAAGGGCCGGCCACTTTCACGCGCATTGGAATACAGCGGCGCATAGTCGGCGAAGCGGCCCGCCACGGTGAACACGTTGAGATCGGTCCCTGGGCGGTTGGTGACGGCCACGGTCCGGTAGCGAAGGCCGCGGTACTCGAACCCATCACCCGGAGCCCCCCCAAGGTGTCGGGCCGTCACGAACTGACGGGGGCCGATGACGGTGCCCAGGGCGAATTGCCAGCGCCCCTGCCAATCCCAACCGCTGCCTGAGAGCACCCCGGAGGGAGGGGTCGTGTTGTGTGCGGGATCTCCAGAGCCAAACACGACGACGGCGCGGGCTGAGGGCAGCGCCCACAGGCAGCACACCATCCATGCCTGAAGCATCGCTGAAAAAACAGGATGCCCCGGCACACGTTTCATGAGTCCGAGGGGATAGGCGGGCGATCTTTCCGGGAGCGCTGCTCGAGGAAGAAACTCTTGAGGATGTGCCGGCACTCTTCTTCGCGAACGCCAGGACTGATGGCGCTGCGGTGATTGAGGGTCGGAAACTGCAAAAGATTCATGGCTCCTCCCGCCGCCCCTCCCTTGGCGTCAGGGGCACCAAAGACCACTCGGGCCAACCGGCAATGGACAATGGCACCGGCACACATGGGACACGGTTCCTTGGTGACGTAGAGGGTGCAGTCGGTGAGGCGCCAATCACCGACGGCTTCCTGGGCCATGGTCAAGGCCAGCATTTCGGCATGGGCGGTGGCGTCCTTGAGCAGTTCCACCTGATTCCACGCGCGTGCGATGACCCGGTTGCCGCGAACAATCACTGCACCCACCGGCACTTCTTGAGCATCGTATGCCTTCACCGCCTGGCGCAGGGCCTCGCCCATGAAGGCGCGGTCCAACTCCGGATCCGGGATGTCAGGCTGGGAAAGCGGTTCCATGATCAGGCGCGGCGCACGGGGCTGCTTTGTTCGAGGGTCCAGGTGGATCCGCCTTCTTCGTGGCAGTGGGCATGGGCCGCGAAGAATCCTCCACGGTGGCTCCAGAAGAGGGGCCAGATTTGCTCACGGTCGGTTTCGGGAAGATCGAGCAAGGCCAATTCGGCCCGACTATAAAACCCGAACTCCCCTTCACGATGCGGGGGCGGCACGTGTTGCAAACGGGGTTTCACCTCGAAGAGAAACATCAGCCAATGGGTCTGGCCCTGATAGCCATACTCACTGATAAGGCCGGTGAGGTGCAGGTCGGCCGGAGTCAGCGTGACACCGGTTTCTTCCTGAGCCTCGCGACAAGCGCAGACGTAGGGGGATTCGCCAATATCCGTCTTGAGTTTGCCCCCCGGCGGACTGAACAACCCGCGATTGGGATCCTGAGCCCGACGCAGCAGGAGGATATTGTCCTGTGAGTCAAAGCAATAGAGCAGCGTGGCGATCTTGTAAGGTAGCGGCACCGGCATCACTAAAGCGCGGAATCGTCCGCAGGGAAAGTGCGCATCCCGAATCAGGTTTGGGCTAAGGAGTGTCGGCGGGGCTGAGAGGGATCGGAGGGAGGATTTCCAGAATGTCGGCCAAAGGAAGTCCCTCCGCATCGAAGAGCGTGTTGCGACGGCCATAGAGAAGCACCGGAGCGGTCAAACCGAGAGCTTCGCGGATGCGCTCATCGGCGTCGGTGCGGAAAAAGGCCGAGGGACGGCTGCGATAGGCGATTCCCCAGGCATTGAGAATCCCGCCGAGCGGACGCTGTCCTGCGAGAATCAGACCCCGCCACGGTTCTGGAAAACGCTCCAGGTGAACCCGGGTCGCTCCAAACTCGACGGCCTGCCCGGAGTGCTCTAGCTCCAAGGCGACCATCCGCCGATAGATGCCGTCCTGAGTTCCACAAGTCAGGGTTCGAAGGCGGATCCCATCGCCATGGTGGGCCTCGAGGGTGCGGGTCATGTCGCGGTCATGGACCAGCAAGCTGCGATAAGGCTCCGGGATCTCGGTGCCGGCCAAGACCTCCAGGCGGGGCAGCGCATGGTTGGCATCACCGTAGATTTCCCTTAGCGGTTGCAGCAAATCCGACTCTGTGGAGGCCATGCTCATCGAAGACTCTTCGTACCAACCCGGACCCGACGCTGGAGACCCGGTTGCCCTTCAAACCCTGGCGTTCAGTGCTTCTCCAATTCGCTGATCCGGGCCGTGATCTTGCGGATCATGAACTTTTGGAGGGGCTGCTTTTTCGGGTCCGCCGAGGCAAGCGCAGCCTCGATCTTAGCCAGTTGCGCTTTCAGTCCAGCCGCATCTTTCTCGCCTTGGATGGCCGCGGTGATTTGACGGGCCACGGGCTTCTGTTCCGGCGAGAGACCAGTCATGTCAGGATCTTCGGCCGACGATCCGGAGCCGGGCTTGCGGGTGTAAACCGCCACGGCCCGATTCTCCTTCTTGAAATACTGCCCCATCACCCGCTTCACGTCGCCGACGCTCACAGCCTGGATCTTCGCTCCGCCGGTATTCACCTCGCGCCAATCGCCCAGGCCCTCATTGAAGATGAGCTGGAACAGGATCGGCGTGTTGGCGGAGAGCTTGCGGTACTCGGCAGCGGCGAAGTTGTTCTTCACCTTTTGCAATTCGTCCGCAGGCACGTCTTCGGTCTTGAGGCGGTCGAGTTCTTTCTCGATGGCCTTCTCAACTTCATCCGTGGTGTGCCCGTCCTTCACTTCGGCGGAGATGTTGAAGGCACCGGCCCACTTGCGGGAATCTTGCTGGGCTGAAACGTCGGTGGATACCTGAGAACCCAAGACCAGCCCCTTGTGGAGACGACCCGTGCGCCCGAGGAGGAGTTGCTGCACGACCTCGAGCGGGTAGCTGTCTTTGTGACCGAAACCTACGGTGCGCCAAAGAATGTCCACCTGGGGATTGGTCTCGGCTTCGGCGTAATAGCGCTTCTCGCCTAAGGACGGGATTTCCAGCGTGGTCACCTCGGGCGGAGGTTGGCTGCCCCGGGGAATGCGCCCGAAATAACGCTCGGCCATGGGCACCGCTTGGCTGGCCTTGAAGTCGCCCACGAGGATGAGCGTGAGGTTCTGCGGCTGGTAATAGAGGGCGTAAAATTCGTCGGCCTGTTTCTTGGAAATGGCCGGGATGTCGCTGGGCCATCCGATCACCGGCCAGTGGTACGGGTGAGCATCCCAGAAGAGGGCGTTGAACTGTTCAGCGAACTTGCCGATGGGGGTCGATTCGGTGCGCATCCGCCGCTCTTCGAAAACGACGTCGCGTTCGGCGTAGAACTCGCGGAAGACAGGCCTGAGGAGGCGCTCGCTTTCCATCCACATCCACAGCTCGAGCTTGTTAGCCGGAACAGTGATGAAGTAGGCCGTCATGTCCTCGGAGGTGAAAGCGTTCATGCCCGAGGCACCGGCGGTGGTGTACACGCGGTCGAACTCGTTCTTCACCAGCACCTCGCGCTGAGCATCGATGAGTTTCTTGAACTGAGCCTCGAGTTCGCGGTGCCGGGGGCTCTTAGATTCAGGGCTGGTGATGTCGGTGACATCCCCTCGGCGCAGCGCGGCCCGGAGCTTGGACTCCTCGAGACGGATTTCGTCACGCAGGCGCTCCTGCTGCTCCATGATCTCGCGGTCCTTGACGGCGTTCTTGGTGCCCAAGGTCGGGGTGCCCTTGAACATCATGTGTTCAAAGAGGTGGGCGATGCCGGTCATCCCAGGCTTTTCATTCGAGGACCCCACGTGGGCCACCCAACCGCCCGAGATGCGCGGTTCTCCGGAACGCTCCACCATCAGCAACTTCATGCCATTGGGGAGGGTCTTCTCGTTGACTGGAATCTCCTGCCCTTGAGAGGCCCCGGCGATACCGACCGCAACGATCGCCGCCAAAAAGCCCCGGCCCTGTGCTGCTAACCTCTTCGTCATCGCCATCACAGGGCTCAAGGAAGCAGCGCCAGCCCCCTGAGGCAACGGCAGAGATGGCGGCAGAAGAGGCTTTCGGGGTAAATGACGAGGAAGAGTAACGCAACGAGATGGCGGGTTTGCGTGGACCCGACCAGGATTCGGCTTCACCGAGGGCGGGGCCGTCTCTGAGGGGATTTGCAGGGTGATGTGAATGAAAGACAGGATGAGGCCGTCGATGATAAGAACGGACCTGCGTGGGTTCCGCCGCCTTAAAAGAGCCATGAAACCCCCTGATCTGGAATTGGAGACCGGCTTGCCATTCTCGCAGGCGGGACCAGGCAGGCTGGAGCAGAATGATTCAACGGGATCATCCAGGCTGATCACCAACACGGGCGCCAACTCAGATACCGGTCTTTGCCATCCAGACGCCTCAGCCTCGATTCCAGAATCGGGCCTTCGGTTTGGGGCTTCCGTTCCCCAAGCGGCCTGGCAATCCTCTCCATCAGCTCCGTCACCCCTGCGTCAGTTGGGTGCGGCTACGGTGAACGTCGCCACTGCACCATCTCGAATTCGGGTCACGGTTGACGGAAAGGGTTTCCGTCTAGGCCCCTCGAAGTTCCACGCCAAGGGAGTCACCTATGGTCCCTTGACTCCGGGCGCTGATGGACTGCCCTTCGGAACACCCGACACCACCCGGCACGACTTCACCCACATTCTGTCGCTCGGAGCCAACTTGCTGCGGGTGTACCATGTGCCGCCCCGATGGTTTCTCGACCTGGCCCATGAGCATTCACTGAAGCTGTTGGTGGATGTGCCTTGGAACCGTCAGCAGTGCTTTCTGGATTCCACCGAGGCGCGACAGGAACTGGTCGACTTGGTCCGCGAAGCGGCTCGTCGGTGCGCCGGGCACCCGGCGGTCTTCGCCCTGAGCGTGGCCAATGAAATCCCCGCCGATATCGTCCGTTGGAGCGGAGCCGAGGCCGTCGCTGCGTTCCTCGATGAGTTGATCCGGTTCGCCAAGGCCGAAGATCCCGAGTTGCTGTGCACCTTCGGCAACTTCCCCACCACCGAGTTCCTTCAGGCAGAGGCTGCCGATTTCCTGTGCTTCAATGTTTACCTGCACGATCGCCAACCGTTCGAAAACTACCTGGCGCGGCTGCAAATGCTGTCCGACACACGGCCGCTCATCCTGGGAGAGATCGGGATCGACACGGTCCGTGAGGGAGAGACGCGCCAGTCAGAAGTGCTCCATTGGAAGATCGAGAGTGCCTTTCGCAACGGATGCGCCGGCGTGGTGGTCTACGCCTACACCGATGAATGGTGGAATGGCGGTAAGCTCATTGAAGATTGGGCTTTCGGCCTGACCCGTTCCGACCGCACACCGAAGCCCGCGTTCGAGACGGTTCGCCAACAGTTTGCCATCGCCCCGTATTTCGCGTTGCCCACGACTCCCCGGGTTTCGGTGGTCATCGCCAGTTACAACGGAGCCACCACGCTCAAGACCTGTCTGCAGTCTTTGGAGCACCTGAATTACCCGGATTACGAAGTCATTCTGGTGGACGACGGTTCGACCGATGCGACCCCGTCCATCGCGGCCCTGTTCCTGGGAATCGTCAGCCTGAGGCACCCCAAAAACCTCGGTCTCAGTGCCGCCCGCAACACCGGCATCGAAGCAGCCACCGGAACCATCGTCGCCTTCACCGACTCCGACTGCCGAGCCGATGAAGATTGGCTATTCTTCCTCGTGGGTGACTTGTTGCGATCCCGGTTCACGGGCATCGGCGGCCACAACTTGCTGCCGGCCGACGATTCGCCCACGGCTGCAGCAGTGATGGTGTCACCCGGTGGACCTGCCCACGTGATGCTCAATGACCGCATTGCCGAGCACATCCCCGGTTGCAACATGGCGTTTTATCGGTGGGCATTGCGGGAGATCGGCGGCTTCAATCCCATTTACCGCAAGGCGGGCGACGATGTGGACATTTGCTGGAGGCTCCAGCAGCGCGGCTACCAAATTGGTTTCAGTTCGGCAGGGTTCGTCTGGCACTACCGCCGCAACACCATCGCCGCCTACCTCAAGCAGCAAACCGGCTACGGCGAAGCCGAGTCACTCCTGGAGCGCCGTCACCCGGAGAATTTCAACCGCTTTGGTGGATCCATGTGGCATGGCCGCATTTACACGGCGGCCAAGATTGGCGTCGAGACCCGCAGGCCGGTGATCTACCACGGCATCTTCGGCAGTGCCCCTTTCCAAAGCATTTACACCCGGGATGCGAGTCTGACTTTGGTGGTGGGCACGAGTCTGGAGTTCCACGTATTGGTCACCTTGCCCTTGCTTGTGGTTAGCGCCGTGGTGCCCTTCGTCTGGACACTGGGTCTGGCCAGCCTGCTTTTTTCGTTGGGCCTTTGCGTGACAGCAGCACTTCAGGCGGAGATACCGTCCTGCAAGTCGCGGTTCTGGTCGCGGCCTCTGGTGACCCTCCTCTTCCTGCTGCAACCCATTGTGCGCGGATGGGCCCGGCATCGAGGCAATCTTCTCGGCAACCAAACACCCTTGAGCGCCCGGGAAACGCTCGACTCGCTCAGCCTGGCCGATCGTACCGGAGAACTGGATCACCTCCTTTATTGGGCCGAACAAGGCTTGGATCGAATGACCTTCCTGGCGCACATCCTCGAGCGCTTGGATTCCCTGGGCTGGCAGAACAAACCGGATGCTGGGTGGAGCCGATTCGACGTTGAGATCTACGGGTCCCGCTGGTCCCGACTTCAGTTGCTCACCGCGGTCGAATTCCACACCGGTGGGCGTCACATGCTTCGCTGCCGATTGCATTCCGAATGGAGTTCCTTTGCCCGCGTCATTTTCGCCACCGTCGCCGGGACATTGCTGGTTTTCATCGGCGTCCTCAGCCGTCTCCCCTTCCCCGAGTCCGTCGCCACCAACCCTCTGAGGTTCTGGCCTTGGTTGAGCCTCTTGGCCCTGTGGCCCCTCGCCTGGAAGCTCAACTCCGCCAAACGCGACCTTCATCGGTTGGTGGTTTCCTTCCTGGACGACTGCGCCAAGGAATTCCGGTTCATCCGCGTCCCCAAAACCCGCGATTGATCGTTCGGATCACTGGCCTCCCACTGGAAATCCGCAGCCCCACCCGATCCGCCCCCCGCAGCCTGTCCCCCCAATAACCCACGGCACATACCCAGCCGAGGCGGCAGCGGGGCCGAGCCGAAGCAAGCTGGAAGCGATCACACCTCTCCCTCGCGCACAGCGCGAAAAGCCGCAACCTCCCCCGAGCTTCCTGCGAGCGCAGGACCGGCCCCGCGGAGCCCAAGAGCAACCGGCTAACACCAACAACACGTCACAGTCCCGAAGGAGCCTGTCCCCAAACCGCCAACGGCACATACCCAGCCGAGGCGGCAGCGGGGCCGGCCGGAGCAAGCATTGGAAGCGATCACACCTCTCCCTCGCGCACAGCGCGAAAGCCGCAACCTCCCCCGAGCTTCCCTGCGAGCGCAGGACCGGCCCCGCGGAGCCCAAGAGCAACCGGCGACCAGAACCATCAAGACGCCTCATTCAGTCACCCAACAAAGAGAGTATAAACTGGCACCTTTTGTGTAAAAGTGAGGGACCGACCCCGGGGCTGTCCCCAAAGCACAAGCACTCCCACGCTTGCGGGATGGGCTGGGCTCTCGGCAGGATTTGGACCGTGATCGCCGCCTCGCTGTTGCCAGCCCCGAAACTGTTGCCCGTTCTCGATCCGGGATTCCGGCCCGCCGCCCTCGCTCGCCGCGCTTTCGCCGCCGAAGCCAAAATCCCCGTGCTCATCGCCCTCGAACAGGCCGACGGCTCCGTCTTTCACCACCGCACCGCCGTCCTCGAAGATTCCCATCCCCAAGCACAAGCCAACGGGTTCTTCATCGAACGCCTCTGCAAGACCCTGCTGTGGGCCTACGGCGGCCGACGCCTCTGGATCAATGGCCCCGCCGCCCTCGTCGCCGGACTCCAGGCCCATTACCGCGACACCGCCGTCGGACGTTTCGACTCCGAGATCATTGGCGAGCGCATCTACGGCGGCCCCATCGAAGTCGTCCACACCGCCACACCGCCCCCGGCCAAGGCCACTTCGGCTCCGCTCGGACGCCACCTCGACGGCTGCCGCATCGGCTTCGACCTCGGTGGCTCCGACCGCAAAGTCGCCGCCGTCCAAGACGGCAAAGTCGTCTTCAGCGAAGAAATCGTCTGGGACCCGTACTTCCAGTCCAATCCCCAGTACCACCTCGACGGCATCCAGGATTCGCTTCGCCGCGCCGCCGCCCACCTGCCCCGCGTCGATGCCATCGGAGGCAGCGCCGCCGGCGTGTACGTTAACAACCGGGTCAAGGTCGCCTCCCTCTTCCGCGGCGTCTCCAAGGAAGACTTCGCCACCCACGTCCAAGACCTCTTCCTCACCCTCCGCAAGCAGTGGAATGGCATCCCCTTCGACGTGGTGAATGACGGCGAAGTCACCGCGCTGGCCGCGTCCATGTCGCTCGGCGTCAACTCCGTGCTCGGCGTCTCCATGGGCACCAGCACCGCGGGAGGTCTGGTCACCGCCGAGGGCAATATTACCAGTTGGCTCAATGAACTGGCCTTCGCCCCGGTCGATTACCGGCCGGATGGTCCGGCCGACGAATGGAGCGGCGACCGCGGCTGCGGCGTCCAATTCTTCAGCCAACAGGCCGTCGGACGCCTCATCCCGGCCGCAGGCCTCGACATCGCCTCCACGCTCCCGCTGCCCGAGCGCCTCGTGAAAGTTCAGGAACACATGGCCGCCGGCGATGAACGGGCCGCACGCCTTTACCAAACCATCGGCACCTGCTTCGGCTATGCGGTGGCCCATTGGTCCGACTTCTATGACCTGCGCCACGTGCTCATCCTCGGCCGCGTCACCAGCGGTGCGGGAGGCGAAGTGATCTTGCGCGAAGCCCAGTCGGTGCTGGCGGCTGAATTTCCGACCCTCGCCGCCCAGATCCGCTTCCACATGCCCGACGAAAAGGACAAACGCCACGGCCAGGCCATCGCCGCCGCCAGCCTGCCGGCCCTCGGATGATGCCGTTCATCCGCGTCCCATTCCACAGATCCAGAGCCCATTGCCATTGACCCCACGCGAGTCTCGTCCACCGTTTGCAGATGAACACCTGCGGGGGCACCCCTTTCGACTCAGCCTTTTCGGCTGCGGCGGAATGGAACCCTCCAAGCCCTGGGGACACCACTGTCTCGCGCCAGATAGCCTCACCCCAGACGGTCACACCCATAACCGACCCGTCGATCGTTGAGTCGACTCCTGACTTTTTGAACCTGCGTCCCCTCTCCGGAACCCCCGAATGAACGTCACGCTTTTCATCCCCTGCTTTGTCGACACCTGCTTCCCGCAGGTCGGCATGCACATGGTCCGCATCCTGGAACGGCTGGGGCACCGGGTCACTTGTCCCGAGGCGGTTGCCTGCTGCGGACAACCCGCCTTCAACTCCGGCTACTGGGACGAAGCCCGACAAGTCGCCGGCAAGACCCTCCATCACTTGCGCGATGCCGAAGCGGTGGTCATCGCCTCGGGTTCCTGCGGGGCCATGCTCAAAGTCTTTTACCCCCAACTGTACGCCGGTCGCCCCGAAGAAGCGGCCGCACAGCGACTCTCAGAGCACACTTGGGAATTCTCGGACTTCCTGGTGAGCAAGCTCGGGGTCACCGACCTCGGCGCCCGCTTCCCGGCCAAGGTCACCTTCCACGACGGCTGCCACGGACTTCGAGAACTGGGCATCAAGTCGGGCCCCCGGAAACTCCTCGAAAAAGTGCGCGACCTCGAACTCGTAGAGATGAGCGATGCCGAAACTTGCTGCGGATTCGGCGGCACGTTCGCGGCCAAGTTCCCGATGATTTCCACGGCCATGGGTGAGGTGAAGTGCGCCAGCGCCGCCGA
>CAMATE010000019.1 GCA_945861075.1 Akkermansia muciniphila | reverse complement strand
AGTCCTCCAAATCGATTTCCTCGAAGGCACTGTATTTGCCGACCAAATCGATGCCGAAGGCGCTGGGACGGCCTTCGCGGGTGACCTTGGGAGAGAGGTCCCGTTTGGCCCATCCATCATCATGACGTCGGATGCCCAGCAGCGTGTTCGGATGCGGGAATGGTCGCCGAAACTGCTCATTGCCCCAGGCGGTGGCGAATTCCCCCGCCAGACGGGCGTGTTCGGGGTGGGTGATGAGAAACCATCCCTCCTGGGTGCGGGCGCGGAGCATGGAATTGAGAAAGGTTCAGGACGTTTTCGGAAACAAGCTCTTGGCCAGGGTTCCCGTCACGGTGATCTGAGGTTGGTTGACGATTTGGCTCAAGCGCAGGTCTAAGGCCACACTGCACAAGGTGTAGGCCAGTTGGGGAGACAGCGCGAACCGGTCCATGAGGAAGTCGATGGCGTGATGGATGACGTTTTTGGCCGCACTCAATGCATCGGGGGCACTGGCGATGAAGGCCCAGGATCCCAGATCTGCCACCTTGGAAACCTTGGGTGGCAATTCGGCGAAGGGTTCATCAAGTCGCATGTCCTTGCGGACCGTGAGCCGGAACTCTGCCTCCATGGGGCCTTCGATGCCATTGATGCACACTTCACCGTCGCCCTGTGCGGCATGACCGTCGCCGGCGCTGAAGAGGGCTCCGGTATGGAAGACCGGCAGGTACAGGGTGGTTCCGGGTTGGAGGTCCTTCACGTCCAAGTTGCCACCGAAGGGGCCTGGAGGGCGGGTTCGATGGGGGCCGGGAGCCTCCGGAGCGACGCCAACAATCCCGAGGAACGGAGCGAGCGGCAATCGGGCTGGGGCCAGGGAATACGAGAAGTCCTTTTCCAGTTTCCAGAGGAACAGGTGCGGCTCGGTGAAGCGTTCTGGAAGACTTCCCAAGCCGGGGATGATGCTTGTCCAGCCCCAGCCGCGGTGTTCGATGCGGCGGATTTCGATTTGCAGCACATCGCCCGGTTCAGCATCCCGGACGAAGACGGGACCCGTGATGGTGTGGATCTTGTTGCGGTCCATGGCGACGAAGTCCGCCACGGTGGAGGTGGGCGACATTTGGGCGCCGCTGGAATCCAAGCAATCGAGGATCACGGTATCGCCCGAGTTCACCTCGGCGACGGGAGGCAGGCTGGAATCCCAGCGATCATGGGTTTGGGTATTCGGGACGCAGTGCAAGCTCATGAGGGAGAGTTCCACCCGACAATCTGGTTGGAAGGCGCTGGCTTTGAGACTGAATCACGGCCGCCCCATTGCTGGGGCGACCGTGGTTGATGATCGTTTCCATCATCGCCGCGAGGCTTGTTTCCAAACCGCATGGCCGGTTGTTTGGGCAACAACCTGACAGCAACCTGCTTGCCAAGGTGATACGCTCTGATTTTGGGCGGAAATTTGTTGAAAACCGCATCGGATGGTCAAAAACAGTCAGCCGATGCGTGGGCATCTTCCAACAGGGACGGAGTGATTGGGCCGGGACGAGCATCGGATTCCGACCAGTAAAGTCTCGCGGTCGAAAGTGTGAATCCTCACGATATCTCAAATCCAATGAACCGCTTTTTTCTCAGCCTCTTCGCCGCCATGGCCTCGCTGTCTTTGGTGGCGGCCGACAAATCCATCGTCTTGATTGCGGGCACGCCGAGCCATGCTCCGGGTGATCACGAATTCCGGGCCGGTAGCATTCTTTTGGCTGGCTGCTTGAACCGTATTCCGGGCATCCATGCGACCGTGGTCAGCAATGGTTGGCCAGCCGATACCGCCATCCTGAAGTCGGCCGATGCGGTGGTGGTCTTCGCCAATGGCGGCACGGCCCACCCGGCGATCAAGCCCGAGCGTTTGAAGCTGATGAATGAGCTGTCGGCCAAGGGCGTGGGCATTGGCGCGGCCCACTATGGCGTTGAGGTTCCGGCAGGGGACCCGGGCTTTGCCATGCTCGATTGGACCGGGGGTTATTTCGAGATGTTCTGGAGCGTGAACCCGACGTGGACAGCCAAGTTCGAATCGCTGCCAGTGCATCCGGTGACCCGGGGCGTGAAGCCCTTCACCATCCACGATGAGTGGTACTATCACATGCGCTTCGCGCCAGAGCGCAAGGGTGTCACGCCGATCCTCAGCGTGGTGCCGCCTGCCAACACGCTGGATCGCGGCAATGGGCCGCACAACGGAAACCCTTTCGTTCGTGCCTCTGTGGCCAAGGGCGAGCCGCAGCCGTTGATGTGGACCTACGATCGGCCCAATGGCGGCCGAGGCTTTGGTTTCACCGGCGGGCATTACCACAAGAACTGGGGTGACGAGAATTTCCGCAAAGTGTTCCTCAACGCGCTGCTTTGGATCGCCCAGGTGGAGGTTCCGAAGGGTGGTGTGGTCTCAACGGTGACCCCGGAAGAATTGCGGGCGAACCAAGATCCGAAATAGCGTCACGACGGTCGGCCTAAAAAATCTCGGAAAACCGTCTTGCCAAAGGCAGGCCTCCCCGAGTTTGATTCGCGCTCTTCGGTGCGGCTGGGTAGCTCAGTTGGTAGAGCATGCGACTGAAAATCGCAGTGTCGGCGGTTCGATCCCGCCCCCAGCCACCACCTTCTTCAGAAAGTTCTTCCTCCTCGGAAGGTTTCTCCCGGTATTCGTCTTTTTCTCCGTTTTTCATATGGCCGCACCTCCGTGACAGGCCTGTGATGTTGAGATTCCCAAGCCCCCGTCGAACCGTACCAAGACTCGCACGGGAGGAGTCTCGGGTTTCGTTGGGGCGATGCCCCTTCCAGGGTCGCTGAGGACAGGGAATCGGTCGTCAATCGGGCATCCACCGCGCACCACCCCGGAATTGTTGAGTGGACATCCGTTTCGGATGGCGCAGGTTTGGGGCGCGCTCTGACCCGGCGTTCAACAACCCAATTTCCATGGCCATCCACGTTGCCCTGCGACACGTCACTCACTACACCTATGACACGGCTGTCGGTCATGGACCGCATGTGATCCGATTGCGGCCAGCACCGCATTGCCGGACTCCCATTCTTAGCTATTCCCAGAAGATCACCGGGGGGGAGCACTTCCTGCATTGGCAGCAGGATCCTTTTTCGAACTGGAATGCCCGGGTGGTTTTTCCCGATCCGATGCTCGAGATGAAAATCGAGATCGAGGTGATCGCTGAAATGGCCGTCTACAATCCGTTCGATTTCTTCCTGGATGAATCGGCCAACCAATTTCCTTTCGATTACGGCGCGGTGCTGGCGAAGGATTTGGAACCGTTCCGGGTCCGTCCCGCATCCAGCCCGAAGTTGGATGAACTTGTGGCCGAGTTGACGCAGCAATGGATGCCACCTCGGTCCAAGGACTCCGAAAAATCGGTGCGAACCATCGATTTCGTGGTGGGGTTGAACCAGCACGTGCAGCAGGCCGTGCGGTATTTGATCCGTCTCGAGCCCGGGGTCCAGACCGCTGAAGAAACCCTCACCCTCGGCAGCGGATCCTGCCGCGATTCGGCGTGGTTGCTGGTGCAGCTCTTCCGCTCGATGGGATTGGCCGCCCGCTTTGTGAGCGGATACCTCATCCAGTTGGCGCCGGATCAGAAGTCTCTGGACGGTCCCAGCGGCACCGAGGTGGATTTCACCGATTTGCATGCCTGGTGCGAGGTGTACCTGCCGGGAGGCGGATGGATTGGTTTGGATCCGACCTCGGGTTTGTTGGCCGGTGAAGGACATATCCCGCTGAGTTGCACTCCGGAGCCTTCCACTGCGGCACCCGTCACCGGTGGCATCGGGAAATGCGAATCGAAACTGCACCACGAGATGCAGTTGATCCGCATCTACGAGTCTCCTCGGGTGACCAAGCCGTATTCCGAAGCCCAATGGGCGCAGATCCAGTCGCTGGGACATCGGATCGATGAAGACCTTCAGGCCGGGGATGTGCGGCTGACCATGGGCGGCGAGCCCACGTTCGTGTCCGTCGATGACCCGGATGGTGCCGAATGGAATTTCACGGCGGTTTCTCCGGCCAAGCGGGTCCTGTCCGGAACACTGCTCAAGCGCCTTCGTTCGCGGATGGCTCCGGGATCTCTGCTGCATTATGGGCAGGGCAAGTGGTATCCGGGTGAGCCCTTGCCGCGATGGGCGCTTTCGGCCTTTTGGCGAAAGGACGGCGTACCCATCTGGAAGGACGATTCGCTCATCGCAGACGAATCCAAGGACTACGGTCACGGTACGACCGAAGCCCATGAACTCATCCGGCGGTTGGCCCGGAATCTGGGCGCCAACCCCGCCCACGTCCTGCCGGCCTACGAGGACTTGTTCTACTACACCTGGAAGGAACGTCGGTTGCCCTCCAACGTCTCTCCGACTTCCTCGAACTGGAAGAATGCGCAGGAGCGCGAACGTCTGGCCCGTGTCTTTCAGCGGGGTCTGGGTGAGGTGGTCGGTTATGCCCTGCCCATCGAAGTTGCAGGGGGTCACGCCGGGAGTATCCAGTGGCGCAGCGGAGCGTGGTTCCTGCGGGATGGTGAAACCTTGTGGCTGATTCCGGGAGATTCGGCGATGGGGCTCCGACTGCCGCTCGACTCCATTCCTTGGGTGACCGATCGGGAAAATCCGTGGATTTGGCCGCAGGATCCTTCGGCGCCCTTGCCGCCCTTGCCGCGAGAATTTGCTAAGCGCCTGGACCCATCGGCCGCAGGGCAGGCCTATGTCGCGGGAGCTCCCGCAGCGCGCCCGGCGGGAACAGGTCCTGGCCAGCGTGCCCAGACTGCGCTGCCAGCGCGCGATCTGCGGGAAGGTCAGGCCCCTGCTCCCGGCCAGAGCGCTCCGTGGATTGTCCGCACGGCCCTGTGCGTGGAGCCGCGCGAGGGGCGGTTGCACATCTTCTTGCCGCCGGTGTCGGCCGCCGAATCCTACCTGGATCTGGTCTCCACGATCGAATCGACTGTGTCGGCGATGGGTGTTCCGGTGATCCTGGAAGGCGAGGCCCCGCCGCGCGATCCGAGACTGAACAAACTCTCGGTGACCCCCGATCCTGGCGTGATCGAGGTCAACTTACACCCCAGCCGCAGTTGGGGAGAACTCGTGGACCGCACCACCGTGCTATACGAAGAAGCCCGGCAAACCCGTTTGCGGGCCGAGAAGTTCATGCTCGATGGCCGGCACAGCGGCACCGGCGGCGGCAATCATATCATTCTTGGCGGCGAGACACCGGGTGATTCGCCCATCCTGCGGCGTCCGGACTTGCTCAGGTCGCTTTTGGGTTATTGGCAGAATCATCCCTCACTGAGCTGGCTCTTCAGCGGGCTTTTCGTCGGCCCAACCAGCCAAGCCCCCCGCGTGGACGAGGCCCGCAACGATTCGCTGTACGAGTTGGAGGTCGCCTTCCGCGAACTGGATCGGCAGACGGCCTCGCACGGACCCGCGGTGCCGCCGTGGTTGGTGGACCGGTTGTTCCGGAATCTGTTGATCGATTCCAGCGGCAACACGCATCGGTCGGAGTTCAGCATCGACAAGCTCTTCGCACCGGAAAGCGCGACCGGTCGGCTGGGCCTCGTGGAGATGCGGGCTTTCGAGATGCCGCCTCATGCGCAGATGAGTCTGGCCCAGCACCTGTTGCTGCGCGGGTTGGTCTCGACCTTCTGGAAAAAGCCCTACACCCAGGAGTTGGTGCGCTGGGGAACCGACCTCCACGACCGGTGGATGCTTCCGCATTTCTGCGAGACGGATTTCCGCGAGGTCATCCGCGACTTGCGCGAGGCAGGGTATCCCTTTGAGATGGAATGGTTCGCGCCGCAGTTTGAATTCCGTTTCCCCCGCATCGGAGACTTTGCCCAGCGTGATGTGCGGGTGGAAATCCGTTCCGCACTGGAACCCTGGCATGTGCTGGGTGAAGAGCCTGGCGGCGGCGGGACGGTCCGCTATGTGGACAGTTCGCTTGAACGTGTCCAGGTCCAGGCGCAGGGGCTCATCGGAAAACGCTTTGCCCTGACCGTGAACGGGCGACGCCTGCCCATGCATCCCACGGGCACCCAGGGCGAGGCGGTGGCCGGTGTTCGATACCGCGCCTGGCAGCCTCCAGTGTGCTTGCAACCCACGATTGGTGCCCATGCGCCGTTGACCTTTGATCTCTACGACACGTGGAACGAGCGTTCCATCGGTGGATGCACTTATCACGTGGCGCATCCGGGCGGGCGCAATTACGAGACGTTTCCTGTGAATGCCTACGAGGCAGAGAGTCGGCGCTTGGCGCGGTTCTTCGCCACGGGCGCAACTCAAGGGCGTTTTGTGCCGAAGCCCGAGCCAGTCAACGGGGACTTCCCGGTGACACTCGACTTGCGTCGCTGATCAATACGGAGACTCCGGGGCCGGTGCCTCGCGCAGGAATGCGGCCACCGCTGAACCTTCTCGGGTCGGCGGTTGGCAGGCGCTGCCGGTGCACAGATAAGCCAGGGAGCGTTCCTCGTCACCGGGGAGCGTTTGTGCGAAGGGATCCACCGGCCCGTGGTTGCCCAGGATGACACGGTGGGGTTCGAAGGCTCCATGCGCGTGGTGGAGCAGGGCACGGGTGGATCCGCACAGCCAATCGCCCACGATGACCACCCGCTTGGGTTCCTGAAGCGCGAAGTCGAGGGCGCACAGCAGGAAAGGAACGACTTGTGGGGTTTGATGCAGCTTTTGGGCGAAGAGCCGCAGGGTTTTCTCGGCCGCCTCGCGCCAGTCGGGACGTGCGCAAAGGGAGGAGAGTCGGAGCAGGGCCAAACTGGCCACGGCATTTCCGGAAGGTTCGGCTCCGTCGTAGTCTTCCTTCACGCGCATCAGCAGGTGGGGGGTGTCTGCCCCGCTTTGCCAGAAGCCACCGCCCGCCGGGTCGTAGAAGCGTTCCATCATGGCCTCGGCCAATTGGACAGCGAAGGTGAGGTGAGTGGGATTGAGCGTGGCTTCGTAGAGATCGATGGTGCCCGCCAGCAGGTGCGCGTAGGCGTCGAGCAATTGGACTGAATCGCGTTCGCCGTCGCGCCAGCGGTGGTACAGCGTGCCTCGATTCTCGGCGGTCGGTGGCACCCAGAGGCGTTCCTGAATGAAGGTCACATTGTTTTCAGCCATCGTCCGAAACTCCTCGTCACCGAGGATGGCGTAGGCCCGGGCGCAAGCTCCGAGCATCATGCCGTTCCAGGAGGCCAGAACTTTGTCGTCACGATGGGGGCGCACACGGCGGGATCGCACATCACGCATCATGGCGAGGGATTCCTCGAGCAACGGTCGATCTGCCTCGGGTACTTCGGCCTGGGCGAGGGACAGCACGTTGAGTCCCGGCAAGGGTTCCGGATCGCTGTGGTCGATGAAGTTGCCCTCGCGCGTGATGCCGAACCGGGTTGCGACCACGTTGAAGGCTTCGGGGCTGAGCAACCCCGACAGTTCAGCCTGGGTCCAGCAGTAGAATTTCCCTTCCTTGCCTTCGCTGTCGGCATCCTCGGCCGAATAAAACCCGCCGTCCGGGTGGGTCATATCGTTGGCCACATAGCGCAGGATGTCCCGGGCAACGTCGGCATGCCGAGACTCGCCGGAATCCAAGAACGCCTCGAGGTAGAGGACGGTCAGTTGGGCGTTGTCGTAGAGCATCTTCTCGAAGTGAGGCACGAGCCACCGTTCATCGACGCTGTATCGGGCGAAACCACCGCCCAAGTGATCTCGGATGCCTCCGGCGGCCATGCGGTCACAGGTTGTGAGAACCGCTTGAACCGCTTCGGCATCGCCGAATCTGCGGGCATACCTCAGCAGGTAGAGGGGTTGGCTAGGACGCGGGAACTTCGGAGCACCGCCGAAGCCGCCGTTCACGGGGTCGAATTCTCCGAGCAGTGTCTGGCCGCCGCCATGCAGTTCCCGCGGGCCCGTCGGGAAGGCGTTGTCCGGATCTTGGACGATCATTTCGCGAAGGCGTGCCGTGAGATCGGCGGCGGAAGCGTCCAGGTCTTCTCGGCGCGTCTTCCACAGGTCAACGATCCGCTCGAGGAGCGTCAGGAAGCTGGGCCGACCATGCTTGGCCTCCGGCGGGAAATAGGTGCCGCCGTAGAAGGGTTGCAGGTCGGGAGTCAGGAAGACGTTGAGGGGCCACCCGCCGCCGCCGGTGGTCATTTGCACGAAGCTCATGTGGATCTTGTCCACGTCTGGGCGTTCCTCGCGGTCCACCTTGATGCTGATGAAGTGCTCCTTCAGGTAGGCGCCCACGGCCTCATTCTCAAAGGTCTCGCGCTCCATCACATGACACCAGTGGCAGGTTGAGTAACCGATGCTCAGGAAGAGGGGTTTGTCTTCGGAGCGAGCTCGGGCGAAGGCCTCGTCGCCCCAGGGGAACCAGTCCACCGGATTGCCTGCATGCTGCAGCAGGTAGGGGGATTTCTCGTCGGCCAGTCGATTGCGTTGTTCCGATGCGGAGCTCACAGGTCGGTGAGCATATCTCCGGTGGTTCCGGGAACAAGCCGGTACCCGGATTCCAAGGTGATCGTTCACGATCGAGGTGGGTGTGTGGGTGGTGGAATCAAACGCTGTCGAGTTCTTGAAAGGATCCGGCCGCTCGGGCTTCCTAGGGTCTTCATGGCGTCCGACCTCGACCCCTTTTATTTAAACACCCTGCGGCAATTGGTCCGGGAAGGGGTGATGGATCCCGCGTCGAGCCTGCTGTGTGTGTGTGCCGGGGAGCGGGATCACCAGACCTTGAAAGAGGCCGGATTCCCCAACGTGACGTTGACCAATCTCGAAACGCGCTGGGAATTGAAAAACCCAGGCACCCACAAGGTGGCCTACGGGGACGTGGAAAACCTGACCTTTCCAGACAAGGCCTTCGACTTTGTGATCGCCCACAATGGGTTGCATCACTGTGCTTCTCCGCACCGGGGACTTTTGGAAATGCACCGGGTGGCGCGGAAAGGGGTTCTCGTCTTTGAACCCCGGGATTCGTTGGTGTCCCGGTTGGGGGTCCTCTTTGGGTTGGGGCAGGACTATGAGACCGCTGCCGTGGCCTTGAGCTATGACCGGGTAAGCGGTGGTTGGCGCAATGGTCCCGTTCCCAACTATGTGTACCGTTGGACCGAACGGGAGATCGAAAAGGTGATCCGCAGCGCGACGCCTTGGATGGTTTGCGGTTTTCGCTACTTCCATGCCACCCGTCCACCGTCTGGTGCAGCCAATCGGCGTAACCCGTTGATCCGTCTGGGACTTCAACTGGCCATTCCGCTGGCGACGGTTCTGGGCAAACTCATCCCCTCACAAACCAACTGCTTCGCCTTTCTGGTGACCCAACCGCCCTCAGGTCAGGGGAATCCGCCGTGGATCCGTTGGAATGACGGTGTTCCGACGTTGGATCCGGAATGGGCCCGGCGGGAGTACCGACAGTAGCGCTGGAATTCCGAGGGACTAATCCCGGTGGCCTGCTCAACCGTACGGCTGAAAAGACATTGAAGGTCGGATCGGGAAGGGGGTTCTATTGACGGGACATGGTCGCCGCTCAGGAACAAGTCCAGAAAGCCCTCTTTGGGGTCTTCCTAATCGTAGCATTGCTGCTGTTCGCCATTTTGTTGGGGTCCGTTCAGATCCTGGCGCTCATGGGTTTTGTTGCAGTCCTCTGGGCACTCACGTTGCCTCAGCACGGAACCCTGGCTCTGGTGCTGGGATCGGTGATGATCAATTCTTCACTGCTGGTGCCCTTCGTTTCCGGTCGCCCCTTCTTCTGGGAGGCGAGTTTGATGCTGTCGATCAGTGGGCTGCCCCTGATGTTTGCGATGCGCCGCAATGCACCGGAATTCGGAGATCGGATCCGGGAGTACCGGTGGGCGTTCATCGGCTTGGGCACCTTCTTTCTTGTGTTGATGTCCCTGATCAAGTTTCGCGGATTTGGTCTCAACGTGCTCGGTCAAGGTCAGGTGGGTGGACGTGCCTACATCACCCAGTTCTTGGGATTGTTGTTCCCGGTGCTCTTCCTAGCCGTGCCAACCACACCTCAGATGTTGATTCGCATTTATGTGGCCCACTGCCTCATGAGTATGTCCTTTCTGGTGTCGGACTTTGCTTTGGCGGCCGGTACGGGCCCTCTCTGGGTGCTGCTGTCGTTCTTCGGTCTTTCCACCGACAGTTTGGCGTTCGAGGTGCAGTCTCTCGAAGGTGGTGTCCGGCGTTTCCAATCGGTGGCCTTCGTGTCGCGCGATCTTGTCTACCTCATGTTGGTGATGGTTCCTGCCTCGCGCTCCTTGTCGATGGGAACCGTGACACGCGTGCTGGCGATCCTGGGACTCCTCGGAGGAAGCGCTCTGGGTGGGCATCGCATGTCGATGATCATCATCCCGTCGGTCATCCTGGTTTCGAGCTTCGTGCAGCGAACCGTTTCAATGGCCAAGGTGGTGGTTTCCGTCATCCTGTTGGGTCTGGCGCTGATGGTCACTTATCAGACGGCCCGGCAATTACCCCATTCAGCGCAGCGCATGTTGTCAGTTTTGCCGGGAATCGAAATTGATCCGCTGGCCAGTGTGGATGCCGAGAACTCCACGACCGGCCGTGCCTCCATGCGCCGCATTGCCTTCGATATCGCCCCGAATTTCCTCTGGATCGGCCGAGGCTTGGGTTACGTGCCGGACATCAGTCACTTGTACACCCACAACGAAATCGATCAGTACGGCATGCTCGAGCAAAGTTTGGATCAAGGCATCTTCTATGCCGGCATTCCCAGCTTGCTGGTGAATCTGGGACTGCCCGGCGTGGCGGGGGTTTTGGTCTTTCTTGGCACGGTGACCACCGTGGCCTTCCGCAATCTCCGATCGATTTATCGAGCAGGTTGTGAAACCACCTTCGATCGCCTGACCTGTCATGTCAGCTCCCTCTGGGTGGTGCAGGTGGTGACTTTCATGATCACGACCGGTGAGGCGGGTTTCTTCATGCAAACCTTCGGCATGCTTTCCGGATTTGTGCTCATCACTCACTGGCACCGCAACCGGACCCTTCCGATGAATGCGCCGCAGGGGAAAACCTTCTTCAAGATTTCGTCCAAATCGGATGAGAAGGACTCTCCGGAGGTTGCGGGCCAACCGGCCTCCTGATCAACCGGCCCATGATCGCTCTGTCCCGTTTGGATGCGCCGAGGATAGCAGCGGGAGCCCCCTCACAGGGTCATGGAGTGTCTGTGCTACACTTGGTCGGTTCCACCCAGGATGACGGTGGTATTCTCACGGTCCTGCGACAGGCTCGTGATCCTGAGGGTGTTTTCCGCCATGCGGTGGTGGTTCATCGCGGCTTTGAATTGAGACGGCAGCCCCCTTTGGACCTGCGGGAAAGCTCGTGGCTTTTGGCCGAATCCCCCAGTCATCTGTCCCTGTTTGCGCGCGCCTTGGGCGTGGCCATGGAAACCCGGCGTCGGTGCCGTGCGGAGCGCTGGGATGTGGTTCACGCTCATAGCCGGGGTGGGTTTGCCGCTGCGGTGTTGATGGCATTGCTGCCCGGCAACATCCCGCTCGTCTTCACCAACCATGCCTTCGCCCGTCGGACAGGCATGTACCGCTGGGCCGCTGGCCGGAAGGGCTTGGTGACGGTCGTCCTGAATCCGGCGATGGCGACCCATTACGGCCTGAAACCGGAGCCGGGACGCGTGGAGATCATCCCCGATTGTTGTTCCGACGCCTTCTTCGAAGGGCCGCTGGTGCATCCGCCCGGACCACGTTCACGGTTGGTCCTGGTGGGTGTGGGCAACTTGGTTCGTTGGAAGAAATGGAATCTGGTCTTGGATGCCCTGGGACGCTTGCCCGTGGCGTTTCGCCAGCGGGTGCACTTCACGCTGTGGGGGCCGACGCCGGCTGATGCCGATTCTCAATCCTTTGCCCGCGAGCTGAAGGCTCAGGTGGGAGCTCTTGGGCTGGCACCGTATGTGAGACTGGCGGGGCCGACGACTCGGGTCCGGGAGGTGGTCGAGGGGGCCGACGTCTTTGTCATCCCTTCGACGGATGAACCGTGCTCGGTGGCCCTGACCGAGGCCTTGGCGCTCGGAAAGCCCTCGATCGCTTCAGCCAGCGGAGGCTCGGTGGATCTCCTCAAAAATGGGTACAACGGCCGATTGTTTCGCCCGGATGATTCGGAAGATTTGGCCCGGCAAATCGCGGGCATGATTTCCGGTGACGGAACTACGGCGACCCCCGAGCAAATCCGGGACAGTGCCCGTCACTACTCGGCCTCGGTGGCCTGGGGTCGATACCACGCCCTTTACCGGCGGTTGCTTGCGGGGGGGCAGGCAGACTAGTTTCGCGGCCCCTGTGAGCGCCACCCTTTACGATTTCCTGCCCCGCCTGGAGGCGCCGACGGCCGATCACCTGCTGGATCGGTTTCTCGACTTCGCCCGCACTCGGGGCATCGAACTCTATCCGGCGCAGGAGGAAGCGATTCTCGAACTGTACGCCGGCAAGAACGTCATCCTCAATACCCCGACTGGTTCCGGCAAATCGCTCGTGGCCTCAGCGCTGCATTTCAAGGCGTTGGCCCAGGGACACAAGTCGGTTTACACCTGCCCGATCAAGGCGTTGGTCAATGAGAAGTGGCTGTCGCTCTGCCGTGAATTCGGCCCGGACAACGTGGGCCTGAGCACCGGCGACGCCACGATCAACCACGATGCACCGATCCTCTGTTGTACGGCCGAGATCCTGGCCAACATCGCCTTGCGGGACGGGCCGAATGCAGCCGTCCGAGACGTCGTGGTGGATGAGTTTCACTACTACTCCGACCGCGAGCGGGGCGTGGCCTGGCAGGTGCCGTTGTTGACGCTCTC
Source organism: Akkermansia muciniphila (assembly GCA_945861075.1). Classification (GTDB taxonomy): domain Bacteria; phylum Verrucomicrobiota; class Verrucomicrobiia; order Limisphaerales; family UBA9464; genus SXXZ01. Next base: position 9,634 of record CAMATE010000019.1, on the reverse strand, counting down.
CAAGAGCCGGTTCTTGCTCATGTCGGCGACCCTGGGCGAGACCGAATTTTTCGAGGGAGAGATGACCCGTCTGAACGGGTTGCCCAGTGTGACGGTGAAGTCTGTGACCCGTCCGGTGCCGCTGGAGTTCAGCTATTCCGAGACCCCGCTGGCCCAGACCGTCGAGACCCTCATCAGCGAGGGCAAGGGTCCGGTGTATGTGGTGCATTTCGCCCAGGCCGACGCGGCTGAGAGCGCTCAGGATTTCACCAGTTTGGCCACAGCGACTCGTGAGGAAAAAGCGGCCATCGCCACCGCTCTGGAAGGGGTGAAGTTTTCCAGTCCGTACGGGCCGGACATCAAGCGGTGGCTGCGGGCGGGCATTGGGTTGCACCACGCGGGCCTGCTGCCGCGGTACCGCATTTTGGTCGAGCAATTGGCCCAGCGCGGATTGCTCAAGGTGATTTGCGGCACGGACACGTTGGGCGTGGGCATCAACGTGCCGATTCGCACCGTCCTCTTCACTCGCCTGTGCAAGTACGGCGGCGACAAGACGGCGATATTGGGGGCCCGGGACTTCCACCAAATCTCCGGGCGCGCTGGGCGCAAAGGGTTCGACTCGGTGGGATGGGTTGTCGCGCAAGCCCCGGAGCACGTGGTCGAGAACCTCAAGCTCGAGGAGAAATCCAAACGCGACGGGAAGAAGTTCGTGAAGCGGCAGGCACCGGACAAGAACTACACCCACTGGGACCGACAGACTTTCCAGCGATTGATCCAGGCGGCGCCGGAGCGGTTGGTGTCCCGGTTCCAGGTCTCGCACGGCATGATCTTGAACGTGCTGAGCCGGCCGGAGGAGGGTTGCGGAGCCCTGCGACGGATCATCCGGGATTGCCATGACGGGCCTACCCAGAAAAAGGCCCATTTCAAGCGGGCTTGGCAGTTGTTCCGGGCTTTGGTCGACCGGGGGATTGTCACGTTGTCCCCCAAGGGGGAGGGCAAGCGGGTGTGGGTGAATGTCGAGTTGCCGGAAGACTTCTCGATGAATCAGACGCTGTCGTTGTACTTGCTCGACACGCTGCGGTTGATCGATCCGGAATCTCCCAACTACGCCCTGGATGTTCTCACGCTCGTCGAATCCATCCTCGAGAACCCGGACCTGATCCTGCGTCGGCAACTCGACCGCCTTAAGGGCGAGAAGGTGGCCGAACTCAAGGCCCAAGGCATGGAATACGACCAGCGCATGGAGGAGTTGGAGAAGCTCGAGTATCCGAAGCCGTGTCGGGAATTCGTGTATTCGACCTTCAACGCCTTCTCGGAGAAGCACCCTTGGGTGGGGCAAGAGAACATCCGCCCGAAGTCCATCGCCCGCGAGATGTTCGAGCAGTACTACTCGTTCTCTGATTACATCAAGGCCTATGAGCTTCAGCGCATCGAAGGGCTGCTGCTGCGCCATCTGACCTCGGTGTACAAGGTCTTGCGGCAAACGCTTCCGGAGACGGCCAAGAATGACGCCTTGCGCGAAATGGAGGCCTATTTGGCCACGTTGTTGCGCCAGGTGGATTCAAGCCTGATCGAGGAGTGGGAGCGGATGAAAAATCCAAAGGCCGCACCGCGTGAGTCCAAGCCCGAGGCCAAGCCGCCCGGTGCCGAGGAGGCGGCCCGTGACATCACCCGGGATCTGCGCCAGTTCACTGCGCTGCTGCGCGCACGGGTGCTGCCTTGGGTCCGCTGCCTTGCGCTCGATCAGTTCGAAGAGGCGGTGGCCGCCTTGGAATCGGGCGGGGAACCCGGATCCTCGGGTTGGACCGCGGCCAGCCTCAAGACGGCCGTGGATCCGTATTACAAGGATCACGAACGCATCAGCCTCGATCCGGAGGCTCGCAATACCAAGCACACCCACGTGCAACCATCCGAAGACCGGAAGACGTGGCGGCTGATGCAAGTCCTGGTGGATCCCGAGGGCCACAATGACTGGCAGGCCGAGTTTGAAATCGACCTCGCGGCCAGCAAGGCGGCGGAGGCGCCGGTGATGCGCCTGGTCGGTGTCGGGCCGGTCGGGGCGTGAATGAGTTTTTAGGCCGCCGAAGTCGGCAGTGCGAACTCTTCTTCCTCTTCCGCCGTCGCGCTTTCTTGGTCGGTTTCCAGCGGGGCGAAACGTTCGCTGTTGAAACCCAACTCGCCGTTGAGACCGGTTTTCAAGGCCGGGTCGCGCGGGTTGAGGACTTCCTCGAGCAGCAGGCCGATTTCGCCGTCTTTTTGGCCAGACTCATGCCGGTAGTAGCTGCCTCGGCCGATGTACATGCCGCGCACCGTATAAACTTGATCCTTCTTGGGGAGTTCCGCGAAGAGCACGGCGGCTTCCGGAGGGAAGTCGTCGTTGATGCACACCACTTTCTGGCCTTTGGAAAACATACGTTTCGAACGGACCCGAGTGTGTCGAGGCCGGGGCCAAGGTCAATCTCGCGAGGTTTGGTTGAACTTTGATCGAATGGCCCGGAACGGACTTTGACGTCGGAGCCGGCTTGGTCCACAAACCCCGGCCGTGACCATCGCCTCCCTGAACGAACTCGAGCAATCGATCCGCAATGTGCCGGACTTCCCCAAGCCGGGAATCCAATTCAAGGACATCACTCCCGTGCTGGCCGATGGCCGCTTGTTTGATGCCACCGTCCAACACCTGCTGGCCGATGTTCCGCAGGGTTCGGTGGACAAGATCGTGGGCATCGACGCCCGCGGGTTCATCTTCGGGGCCGCTGCGGCACAACGCCTCGGGGTGGGTTTTGTGCCGGTGCGTAAAAAGGGCAAATTGCCGTGGGAAACCCACGAGCAGAGCTACGATCTGGAATACGGATCCAACACGGTGGCCGTCCACACCGATGCGGTGACTCCCGGCGAACGCATTCTCTTGGTGGATGACCTTCTGGCCACGGGCGGTACCGCGGCGGCGTCTCTTCAGCTGTTGAGCCGGTTGGGGGCGAAGATTGTCGGTGTCCGATTTGTGATCGAACTCGCCTTTCTGGGCGGGAGGGAGCGTCTCGGGCCATTTGATGTCCGCTCTTTGATCACCTACTGATTTTGTGGACCTTGGGAAGGCTGTGTTTCCATGGGTTTGGTCGCGGTACTTAAAAGGTTTGCCTCGCGGCCCCATCGGCTGGCCAGTGCGCCGCACACGATCAGTTGTAGCGGGTGGTAGAGCAGTACCGGCAGGAGGATGAGCCCAAGCCCCGGGTGCGCTCCAAAGATGATCTTGGCCATGGGGACTCCCGAGGCGAGGGTCTTTTGTGGGGCGCAGCACCGCGCGGCGATCAAATCTGGGCGCTGTAGCGACAGGGCACGGGCCAGAGCTTCGGTCAACAGCACCGCCAACCCGAAGAGCAGCAGCACTCCGCCGGCCGCCGGCAGCAGGACGTTCAGGCCGTGTTGTGTCCACAGGCGCTGCTTCACCGAGTTGCAGAACGCGGCGTACACGATGAAGAGGACGATGGCGCTCGAGAGGTTTCCCAGCCGTTTCTTGTTGCGGTCAGCCCAGGCGGCAAACGGTGGTCGCAACCCCTGTCCCAGCACCAATGGGATGAGCAGCAGGGTCACGATCTCCACGATCACCGGCCCCAAGGGTTGTTGCTGGCCGCTGGCCTTCATGAGCCAGGCCACCCAAAGCGGTGTGACGAAGACCCCGAGCAGGCTCGATAGGACCGCGTTGAACAAGGCCCCGACGGTGTTGCCACCGGCCATGCCCGTCAGGATCACCGAGGTGGTGATGGTGGAGGGAAGCACTGCCAGATAGAGGAATCCGAGGCGGAGGTCTGGAGCCAACCAGCCCCCGGCGAGGCGATCGAGGACGATGCCCATGACGGGAAACACCAGGAAGGTGAACGATTGCACCAGCAGATGGAGTTTCCATTGCGACAACCCTTTGCGCAGCGCCGTGGAGGGGAGAGTCAGTCCTTGAATCAGGAAAATCAGCGCCACACCCGCCTTGGTGCTGATGGAGGTCTTGAGCGGGCCGTCGGCGGATCCCAGGTCGGGGATCACCCAAGCCAAGGCCACCGCGATGGGAAGACTGAGGGCGAACCAGTTGCGAAGGAAGAAGGGGGGCATGATCCAGGTGGTGGGCGTTGGGTTGACGCCGCCCCACTCCTCCGCCTCCAAGCGGTCTTTGGCAAGCCTCCGGTGCCGAATTCACGGATCGGATCGCGCAAACGGCTCGGAGGCCTGTCGCGGCTCACGCCGTGGTCAGCGCGGCCCGGGGGTCGTTGCCGGCGCCGATTTTCTCGAGGAAGTAATCGTAGCCGCCGGAGTAGGGCAGCACCCGGCCGTTGTTCACGTGCAACACCTTGGTTGCCAGGCGACGGATGAAGTGCACGTCGTGGGAAATGAAGAGCAGCGTGCCCTCGTAGCGTTCCAGCGCCATGGTCAGGGATTCCACCGTCGTGATGTCGAGATGCGTGGTAGGCTCGTCCATCAGCAGCAAGTTGGGCGGATCGACGAGGAACTTGATGAGGTTGAGCCGGCTTTTCTCGCCGCCGCTCAAGACCGTGGTCGGCTTGTAAATCTCCTCCTTGCGGAACATGAACGAACCCAGGACGGCCCGAGCTTCGTCCTCGCGCAGGGCTGGCGCGCTGGCCAGCACCTCCTCGATCACGTTCTTGTTGGGGTCGAGGCTGTCGGCTCGGTGCTGGCTGAAGTAGCCGAGCTTGGCGTTGTGACCCAGGTTGCGGATACCTTCCTGCGATTCCACGACGCCGGCGATGATCTTGAGCAACGTGGACTTGCCGGCGCCGTTGGGGCCGACCAGCACCGTCCGCTCGCCGCGTTCGACGGTCAGATCGAGCCCTGAGTAGACCACGTGATGGCCGTAGGCGAAGTGGATTCCTTCGAGCGAAATGGCCCGTTGTCCGCCGCGCGGGGGTGTTGGGATCTGAATGCGGAAGGGCTTCCGGGGGGGCGTGGGTTTCTCGATCAGCTCCATCCGCTCGATTTGCTTGAGCTTGGACATCGCCTGCGAGGCCTTCGAGGCCACGGAACGGAATCGATCCGCGAACTCCTGGAGGGCCTGGATTTCCTTCTGCTGGTTCTTGTACGCCGCGCTCTGCTGCTCGTAGCGATCTTCCCGCTGCTGGAGATAATCCGAATAATTGCCCGTATAACCGATGAGCTTGCGATCGGCGATCTCATGCACCTGAGTGATGATTTCGTCCATGAACTGGCGGTCGTGGGAAATGAGCAGGACCGCTCCGGGATAATGGGACAGGTACTCCTGCAGCCAGAGCAGTGAGAGCAGGTCGAGGTGGTTGGTCGGTTCGTCGAGGAGCAGCAGGTCAGGCTCCATGACCAACAGTCGTGCGAGGTGGGCCCGCATGACCCAGCCACCGCTCATTTCTTTTGCGAAGCGATCGAAGTCGGTCTCTTTGTAGCCCAGCCCTTTGAGCATTTTCTTGGCCTTGGCCTCGACCTGAGGATCGTTGAGCGCATCGAACTTGGCGTGGGTCTCCATGTACTCCGGGCTGTCCACGGAGCCGGCGGCCTCGAGTTCCTTCAGGCGCTTTTCGAGGCGGGGCAGTTCGCCGGCCCTTCCGGTGGCGACCTCAAGCACGGTCTCCTCACCCACGGCTTCGCCCTCTTGAGGCAGGTAGCCGACCATGGTCCAAGGATCCCGCTCGACGGAGCCCTCATCGGGAGTCCGGCGGCCGAGGATGATGGAGAAGAGCGTGGATTTCCCCGCGCCGTTGGGGCCGACCAACGCCACCCGGTCTCCATAGTTGACCTGGAGCGAGGCGTTTTCGAACAGGACCCGTCCGGCGACGGACATCTTCAATTGACCGATGGAAAGCATTGTCTCAGGAGTGGGTAAGCGGCGCTTCAGAGAGCTCGTGAAGGGATCGGAAGGAAGTGTCTCCACCGGATACCCGCCGCTGCACCGACGCCGAGGTTCACGTCGGACCGCCTTGGGGTCAACCTTGGTGAATGAAACGGTCACGCCCCGGCTAGGGTCGGGGCAGGTTTGGGGTTGGCGGCCGGGCGGACGCGGCCGTGGATCCATTGGGACATTGGTTCATCGGGCGTCTTGCCGATTGAACCGGGGGCGGATTACGGTGTCGGACACGCCATGGGCGACTTTCGACCCCAACCTCAGGTTCCTGAACTCCCAAACGCGGAGCGTCGCGGCGTGGCTCCATGAGTTCTTGGTGGTCCAAATCCATTCAGGGCGTGATGCGCCGGATTTCCGGATCCGACGGTGCAGAGGGCCCGGCGTCTTCCTCGGGCCCCGCCGAATCCGAGTCCGGGGTTTCGCCAGAACTGCTGCGCAAGGTCCGGCAAATCGAGATCCGCACGCGACGATTGGTTGCTGAGACGTTGGCTGGACAATACCACTCGGCTTTCAAGGGGCAGGGGATGGACTTCGATGAAGTCCGCGAATACCAACCCGGTGACGAGGTTCGCACCATCGACTGGAATGTCACCGCCCGGATGAACCATCCGTTCGTGAAGAAATTCCGCGAGGAACGCGAATTGACGGTGATGCTGGTGGTAGACCTGAGCGGTTCCGGCCGATTCGGTTCGGGGCAACAGTCCAAGCGGGCTTTGATGGCTGAACTGGCCGCGGTCCTCGCCTTTTCCGCCATCCGCAATCAAGACAAGGTGGGCTTGCTGCTGTTCACGGAGACGGTGGAGAAATTCGTGGCCCCTGCTAAAGGGCGTCGCCACGTGCTGCGGGTGGTCCGCGATGTCCTTTTCTTCAAGCCGGAGTTCACGGGCACCAATACCAATGGGGCTCTCGACTTCTTGAACAAGGTGCTGCCGCACCGCGCGGTGGTGATTGTCGTTTCCGATTTCCTCGGTGAAACCAACCCGGGCCGGGCCGCGATGCGCGCCCATTTGAAGCGCAAGGTGCTGCATTCGGAGACCTTGGGCCGCCTCTCTCAGAACACACTCAATCAGGTGGGGCGTCGGCACGATGTCATCGCGCTGCAAGTGGGCGATCCGCGCGAACAGTCCTTGCCCGACGTAGGGCGTCTGCTGCTTCAAGATGCCGAAACCGGCGAAGTGGTGGAGATCAACACTTCGGATGTCCGGCGGCGTGAGGCATTCGAGACCCGTGCCAAGAAGTCTCAAAAGGAATTGGACCGTCTTTTTCGTGGTGCGCGGGTCGATCACCTCAAAATCCTCACCCCCGCGGCCGGGGTTCCGGAAGATGCCTACATGAGCCAATTGGTGGCCTTCTTCGAGGGACGGCAGAAACGGAGGCGTCGATGAGGTTGTTGGGGGCATTGATACTCATGCTCTGGGTGAGCGCGCTGTCTGCTGGGGCGGCCGTCACCAACCGGGCATTTCAGCCGGTTTTGCCAGGTTCGGCAAACCGGGCTCAGCCGGCCGCACCCGGAGTTGGTGGAATCCAGGATATCCGTGGGCCGATTGACATCCCCACAGCGGCCCCTTGGGTTCATCGGTTGCTGTTGACCTTGGTCGTTCTGGCCGTGCTGGGTGGGATTTGGTGGGCCTTGCGACGTCGTGCCCGGAAGCAGGCCGAGTTCCGCGAGTCCGCCGCCGCGCGTGCTCGGGCTCGGCTGTCTGAGGCCTGGGCTTGGGTGGATCAACCCGAGCGGTTCTGCACCCGACTTTCTGAGGTCGTCCGCGTCTACCTCGAGGAGCGTTTCGGTCTCAAGGCCCCGGATCAGACCACCGAGGAGTTTCTCGCGAGCCTGCCCCAGAGTTCCGAGCTGGAACCCGGTCTCAAGCCGATGTTGGAAGAATTCCTGACCCAATGCGACTGGGTGAAATTCGCCCAAGGAGACCCCGGGCGCATCGAGTGCGAGCGACTGCACCAAATGGCTTCGCGTCTGGTCGATGAGACGGGCGTGGAAGTGCCGTCACGGAAGCCGGCGTCGGAACGGAAGGGGGGCTCATGAATTTCCGCTTCGAGTCTCCCTGGTGGTTGTTGGCCTTGCTGGCGTTGCCCCTTCTGGAATGGCGTCGCCGTCGCACGGCCCGGGAGGCGGTGTTCGTCTACTCCAGCCTCACCTTGGTGAAGGGCATCCTCCAGATGAACCGAACCCTGGCCAGTCGGCTGTTGCTGGCGGCCCGGTGGATCGGATTGGTGTTGCTCATCGTGGGCATGGCCCGGCCTCAATGGGCCGTGGGCAAGGCGCCTCGCAAGGCCAGTGGCATCGACATCGCCGTCGCCTTGGATCTCTCGGTGTCCATGTTGAGCGAAGACTTCGAATTGCAAGGTGAGCGGGTGGACCGCGTCACCGTGGCCAAGGACACACTCAAAGCCTTCATCGAAAATCGCCCGAATGACCGGATCGGTCTGGCTGTGTTTTCTTCGAATGCTTACATCGCCGCCCCTCCCACGCTGGATCACGATTTCCTCCGCCGGCACATCGATCGCATGGAGGTGCTGGGAGAGCAGGGCACGGCCATCGGTGCCGGGTTGAGCTCCGCGGTGAACCGTCTGCGCGACCTCAAGTCCAAGAGCCGCATCGTCATCCTGCTCACGGATGGCCAGAACAATGCAGGCAACATCCCGCCGCTCACCGCCGCCGAAGCGGCCCAGTCGCTCGGAGTGAAGGTGTACACCATTGGCGTGGGTATCCGGGGCAATGCTCCCATGCCCGTCGGTCGCGACGCCTTTGGGCGCAAGGTCTACCGTCAGGTCGCGGTGGACATCGACGAAGACACGCTCACGCGGATTGCAGACCGGACCGGCGGCAAATATTTTCGCGCGGACAGCACCAAGACATTGCGCTCGATCTACGAGGAGATTGACCGGTTGGAGAAGACGGAGGTCGAGACCCATCAGAACGTTCTCTACGCCGAGTGGATGATGTGGTGTGTTGCGCCCGGGGCAGCCTTGCTGCTCTTGGAGTTGATTGTCGGCAACACCGTGTGGCGCCGGCTTCCCTAGACGCAGCAATCAACGCATTTCGAATGGATTTCGCGGAACCCCAGTGGATGCAGTTGGCAGTGGTGCTCACACCGCTCATGGGCCTGTTTTTGGTCTGGGCGTGGCGTCGCAAGCGGTCGGCTCTGCGGTTGTTTATCCGCTCGCGGTTGATGGACGAATTGACCGTGGGGCTTTCCTGGCGTCGCCAGCAGGTGAAGGCGGTGCTATGGGTGGCCGGCCTGGCTTGCGTGCTGTTGTCGCTGGGGCGTCCGTTGTGGGGCTATGGTGACGCGATCGCGCAAGCCACCGGCCGAGACATCGTCGTGTGCGTGGATGTCTCGCGCTCCATGATGGCGACCGATGCCGCTCCTAGCCGTCTGGCTCGGGCCAAGCTGGCGTGCTACGACTTGCTGTCCGTTTCGAAATCAGACCGCATCGGCTTGGTCGCATTTGCGGGCTCGGCCTTTCTCCAATGTCCTCTTGCTTTGGATGGCGAGGCATTCCGTCAGAACGTGGCCGCGCTGGACACGGACATCATTCCCGAACAGGGCACGGCATTGGCGGCTGCTTTGGATGAAGCGATTCAGGCCTTCAGCACCGATTCCGGCACCCGCAAGGCGGTGATCCTCATCACCGACGGCGAGGATCATGAAGAGTTGGCCGAGTCGGCCGCACGACGTTTGTCCGCAGCCGGGATCAACTTGTTCACGGTGGGGGTGGGCACCCCGCGCGGCGAATTGCTCAAGACCAGCGATCCCTATGGCAACGCGA
>CAMATE010000018.1 GCA_945861075.1 Akkermansia muciniphila | reverse complement strand
CGTGCCCGTGGACACCCTCGTGGTGCATCCCGTGGCCTATGCGTTGGCGGTCTCGGGTGGCGTGGCTTCGGTGGTCGAGGGACCGGTTTGCAAGAAGCCCAAGATCACCACGGGCGCCGGCGACCATTTCAACAGCGGTTTCTGCTTGGGCAAGCTGCTGGGCCTCGACAATGCGGCCAGCGTGCTGTGCGGCGTCTGCACCAGTGGACACTATGTCCGCACCGCCGAAAGCCCGAACGTGGATGCGCTCGTGGCCTTGATGCACCAGTACCCAGTGGAGTGATGCCAGATTCAACCCGCGCGGCGCTCCGCAGACGGTGGGCGAGCCGAAGCGGTTTGAAATCTGAGAGTCGACAGCAAGGGGGGCAGGGGATCGTTGAGGGTCCTCGGGCCCCCTGTTCCTTTTCTGGGCTCGAGGTTTTTCGGCGGGGTGGTCTGCGTGAAAATCGGCCAGGCCGGAGACTGAGGGCTACCCGTTTAATCCATCAACGGTGTCCGGGCTCGGGCGGGCCTTGGTCAGGATTCGCGGGCCATGGAACCATGAGCAAACCCGACGGTTAAGACGCGGTATCGTGGGTTGAAGACGGAACGGAGAATCGCCTCAGACGAACAATGGTAGGAGAGAGGCCAAGAAGAAGATGGTGGTAGGAGAAGGATTCGAACCTTCGTAAGGCGTTAGCCTGACAGATTTACAGTCTGTTCCGATTGACCGCTCCGGCATCCTACCACTTTCCACACTCCGGCGAACCGGAAGAGCGGGGGCGAATGAACGCAAACTGGACCCGCGCGCTCAAGGAGTTTTTGCATTTCATCGAAACTTCTTTGTGACGCCCGAAGGGGATTCGATGCGAAATCAGGGGTTTTGGAGAGAGGAGTTTCCAGCTCCTGGGCACTCGCCGCTTGGCGCGAGAGGCTGTTGCCCCGTACAACCTCGCTCGTAATGGTTGCTGCAATCCTCATCACGCTGGTTCTGGCCTACTTCGCGGGTTCTCTCCCGACAGGCTATCTGGTGGCGCGGGCGATGCGGGTCGATATCACCCGGGTGGGCAGTGGGAACATTGGCGCGACCAACGTGTTTCGGGTGCTGGGCAAGGGCCCTGGAGCCTTGGTGCTGACGGTGGATTTGCTCAAGGGCGCGATGGCTGTCCATTTTGCACCGATTCTGGCATCGCACTGGAGTCCCACGGATACGGCAGCGCTGCCGGCTCTGGCCGCTCTGGGCGCTGTGTTGGGGCACAACTACACCTGCTGGCTCGGTTTCAAGGGAGGCAAGGGGGTCGCGACGTCGGCCGGAGCCATGGCAGCGCTCATTCCTTCGGCCTTTGGCGTCACCGTCGTCACTTGGTTGGTGGTGTTTTTCTTGAGCCGGTATGTATCGCTGGCCTCCATTGGCAGTGCCATCATCCTGCCCTTCGCCACGGCCTTCTTTGTGTCGGGGCCGACACGCTGGCCGCTGGTCGGATTCACCTCGGTGTTGGCGGCTCTGGCGGTGTGGCGTCATCGGGCCAATATCGAACGATTGAAGGCCGGGACCGAACACCGTTTTGGGAAGTCCAAACTGTCCGCATCATGAAGGTGACCATCTTGGGAGCGGGTGCGTGGGGGACGGCGCTGGGTCTGGTGCTCTCACAGAATGGACATCAAGTCCGTGTCTGGGGGCATCGCCGCGAGCACGTGGCCGAACTGGCCAAGACCCGGGTCAATGAGCGGTTCCTGCCTGGGATTCCCCTGCCGGCAGACTGGTCCTTCGAGACGGACTTCGAAACATCTTGGGTCGACGCCGACGTGGTGGTCGTTGCCGTACCGTCCAAGGCGTTTCGTGAAGCTGCGGCTCGGTTGGTAGGATTCCGGGGGACTGTGGTCAGCGTGACCAAAGGCATCGAATTCACCTCGGGCCTGACCATGACCGGCATTCTGAATGCGGTGGCTCCGGATCTTCAGGTTGCTGCGTTGTCTGGGCCCTCCTTGGCCTTGGAAGTGGCGCGCGGCATTCCCACCGCGGTCGTGGCAGCCAGTCGGGACGAGACGGTTTCGCGCGGGGTTCAAGACCTCTTTCATCGGCCGGCGTTTCGTGTGTATCGGAGTTCGGACCTCATCGGGGTGGAACTGGGCGGGGCCCTCAAGAACGTCATCGCCGTCGCGGCCGGGGTTTGCGACGGCTTGGGCTATGGCGACAACGCCAAGGCGGCCTTGGTGACTCGAGGCAAGACGGAGATGATGCGCTTGGGCGTGGCCTGCGGGGCGCGCGCGGACACCTTTGCCGGCCTCAGCGGACTTGGGGATTTGGTGCTGACTTGTTTTTCGAAATTGAGCCGCAACCGGGGCTTCGGCGAGAAAGTGGGGCGCGGAGGATCGGTGGCCGAAATCTTGGCCGGATCCGTTTCGGCGGTGGAAGGCTATCCCACCACCCAATCGGCCTGGGCGTTGGCCCGGCGGATGCAGGTGGATGCGCCGATCACCTCCGAGGTGTACGCCATGCTCTATGAGGGCAAGAACGTTCGTCAGGCAGTCCACGATCTCCTGAGTCGGGACTCCAAGGTGGAGGATTGACCTCCATGGAACCCCCAAGATCTGTCGAGGTTTCCGGTCGGACCCTCCCGCACGGGCCCTTGGCCCTTCGAGGTTTGTTGTCCGGCCCCGAGCCGGTGTTGGCGCTGGCCCCGATGCAAGATGTCACGGACTTGCCCTTCTGGGGTGTCATGGCCCGCTACGGTGGGCCGGATATCTATTGGACCGAGTATTTCCGGGTGCACAGCACCAGCACGCTCGATGCCCCCATCTTGCGGTCCATCGTCGAAAATCCCACCGGTCGCCCGGCCATCGCCCAACTCATCGGCAATGACCCAGTGGCATTGGCCAAGGCCGCCCGGGAATTGCAGCAGTACCCCGTGGCGGCGGTGGATCTCAATCTTGGGTGCCCGGCGCCCGTGGTGTACCGCAAATGCGCTGGCGGGGGCTTGCTGCGCGAACGGCATCGCATTGACGCCATCTTGGGCGCCTTGCGTCAGTCAGTGACGCAAGTGCCCTTCACGGTGAAGACGCGCGTGGGTTTCAGTGACGACGCGGACTGGGATGCCTTGTTGGCGCTCTTTGCCCGGCATCAAATCGATCTTCTCACCGTGCATGGTCGGACGGTCACCGATATGTACCGGACCGAGGTCCGCAGTGATTGGATCGCTCGGGCAGTCCAGGCGATGCCCTGCCCCGTGCTGGCCAATGGCAATGTGCATTCTCCGGAACGGGCTGAACAAGTGCTGCGCGAGACGGGGGCTCGTGGGCTGATGATCGGTCGTGGCTGCATTCGAAATCCCTGGATCTTCGAGCAAATCCGGGAACACCGACGTGATGGGCGTTGGCGCCAGCCCCGAGGTCGGGAGGTCTTGGACTATGTCACTCACCTCTACGAGGTCACTCGTCCCACGGCCGGCTTTCGCGAACGGTTGCAGGTCGAGAAGATGAAGAAGTACATGAACTTCATCGGCGAGGGAGTCGCGCCCGAATTCCTCCATCGAATCCGGCGCGCTACGACGCGTGAGGAGTTTTTTGAGTGCTGCCGGGAGTTTCTGGAACACGACCACGAGATGCCCTTGTTGCCGCCACCCTTGCCGGCTCACGGCGCCCGGAGCGGCGGCGTTGATCAACGGGATCAGTAGGCCAGCAGTTCAAGCTGCTGCTGCCCTTTGGCGGTCAGCGTCCAGAGTTGGCCGCGTTTGAAGACCAGCTTTCCGCACGGGAATTGTTCGAGGGTCTTGGGATTCACTCCGAGCAATCGATAAGGCCCCATGTTGGCGGGCAGTTCCGAGGCGGCTCTGGGGATGGCTCGCAAGGGGATGCCATTGAATCCCAGCGAAAGTTCCCAAGCGGCGATTCCCTGACGCTGTGCCACCGGATTGGCTTCGACGGCACCGGGGTTGCGCCGCACCCAGTCCAAGGCGGGCCGGCGGATCAGGACTCGGGTGAGTTCAGGGGTTTCCTTCAGGTGACGAGCAAGGCTGAAAGGGGCTCCAGGCTTGGCTTGGGCCTGCGAGCGGAAGACGGCCGCGGGATCCAATCCGACGAGATTGCGTCCATTGAAATTGCCGTGGTCGTTCCGGGTTTCGCCCATGTTGGCCTTGTGCCAAGCGGCATAGCGGGCGGCCACCATGAAGGTGATTTCAAAGTGCAAGTGTGCGCGGTCGGGAGTGATTCGCTGGCGGGTATTGGATGTTCGGCCCATCCGACCGAGGGGTTGGCCCGCTTGAACCGGGGTGCCGACTCGAACCCCGGACGCCACGGAGGCCAGATGGGCGTACAGCGTGTAGACTTCGAGCCCATCGACCTCATGCCGGACGACCACATAGTTGCCGTAGTTGGAAAGCCCGGAGCGGGTGTTCACGTAGGCGACCTGGCCGGCGAGCGCGCACAGGGCATCATCGGTGGGTTCGCCGCGTCGGTCCCGTTGCATGGGGCGGATGTCCAATCCCTCATGCAATTGCCCGCCGCCCGATCGGACGCACCCGAACTGGCCGCTGGTCCACGGCTTGCCGGACGTGCCGACAAAATACCGCTCAGCCCCGACGTCTGGATCGAGGATCGCGCGGTTGGCGGTGGGTAATTGAAATGGCTGAGCCTGGAGCCCAAGGGTGATCCACAGGCACAGCAGGGGAAGGAGGTTGCGAATCACTGGCCTTGGAAGGGGTCGAATTCGTTCTTCAGCTTGGTGTCCGCTTTCGGGTCCTTGGGCTTGGCGGTTTTGGAGCTGGGGGCGGCATTGGTGGAGCCGGCGGCCGCAGGCTTGGACTTCTTCTCCTTCGGAGGCTTGGCCTGGTTCTTGAGCTTGATGGCCACGTTGTTGAGACCGCGAACGAAGATGACCGATTCCTCATGGCTCATGTCCGGGGTGAAGACGATGACTCCTTGATCAAGGGCCCGGCGTTGGAGGGGGGCTGCGATCCAGCGATTGAAGACATTGGTGCCATCGGACCAGCGGGCGGCGATGACCAGTCGCTGCCCTTTGGCGGCTACGGAGTTCATGTGCAGCACCATGGATCCGCGTTGAACGAATTCGACCGCGATGGAGTACGACTGGTCGCGTTGCTCGACGAGGGTGGCCCGCTTCACGTCCCGCTCGTCCAGGACGGCGTCGCGCTGCACGGTCATCTCGACGGGATCGGTGCGGCCCACGGTGGCCTTGTTCACTCCGAGGGTTCCCAATTCGCTGGCGCGGCCGGAGAAATCAGTGACCTCGCGGTAGACGCGGATCTGAGCCATCTGCTTGGCTTCGAGCTTCTTCTTTTGCTCCAATTCCTTTTCACGCTGCTTTTCCTCAGGGGTGGCACCGTGCACTCCCCAGCAGAGGACCAAGGTTGCCAGACCGAGAAAGAGGTTGAAGCTGCCGCGCCGCTCTTTCATCTTCCCGCCCAAGAGTAGAAACATCCGCGAAAGTAAATCCGAGCCATGGGACAACAATCCAACAAAATTCAGAAGCGTGCCCGCCGTAAGGCCTACATGATCCGTAAGAAAGACAACGCCAAGGTCGCCGCGAGCGCTTCGAAGAAGAAGAAGTAACCAAGAGTTTCGCCGTTTTGGCGCGACCCCAAGGCCACCCGCAAGGGTGGCCTTTGTCGTGGGTAGCACGAATTTCCCCGGGCCTAGGAGGGATGTGTTTCGAAGGTTCGGGCGGTGTGGCGTTTTTCTGGGGCGGCCCCTAGGCTCGGGCGGCATGAGCTTTCCTTCCCTGTACTGCGGCATCGGCGACGAAGCCGGAAACCTCCTGGAGTCCCAATTGGCCGCGGCCCGGGAGTTGGGCTGGAAGCACATCGAGGCCCGCAATATTACGCTGCCGGGCTTCCCGAAGGCCAATCTCCACGACTTGCCGGATGCGGCCTTTGATGAGGTCGAGCAAGCCCTGCAGGCGGCGGGGGTTTCGGTGTACTGCTTTGCTTCGACCATTGGGAACTGGTCCAAGAACGTGGAGGATTCTTTCGATATCACTTTGGCGGAGGTGGAGCGTGCGATTCCCCGCATGCAACGACTGGGTTCGCGATACATCCGCGTGATGAGCTACAAGGTTCGGGAGGGTGCCGACCTGATGGAGGAGGAACGTTTTCGTCGGATGCGTGAGGTGACTCAACGTTTTCTGGAGGCCGGTATCCAGCCGCTGCACGAGAATTGCATGAATTATGGCGGGATGAGTTGGCGGCATGCGTTGCGGTTGTTGGAAGCGGTGCCGGGTTTGAAGTGGGTTTTTGATACCGCCAATCCGGTCTTCAATGCGGACCGCACGCGGCCTGAGCCTCATCCGCGGCAGGATCCGTGGGAGTTCTGGACTCAAGTGCGCGATGTCTCGGAGCACATCCACATCAAGGATGCCCGGTGGAACCATGCCAAGAATGATGCCGACTATCACTGGCCGGGAGAGGGGGATGGGGCGGTGGTTCGGATTTTGGAGGATGCTTTTCGGCGTGGATATTCTGGAGCCTTGAGCATCGAGCCTCACATGGTGGCTGTGTTTCATGATGCGAGTGGTGCGGTGGTTCCTCCGTCTGACTCGGCGTTGAAGGCCAATTTTGTGGAATATGGTCGACGTCTGGAGCGACTGGTGGCGGCGATTCAAGGTTCGTAGGGGTTGCTTTGGTGGAGGTTCCGCGGGAACGGGCCTGCGCTCGCAGGGAAGCTCGGGGAAGCTCGGGGAAGGGAGGGCTTTCGCGCTGCGCGCTGGGGGAGGGTTTGATCGCTTCCAATGCTTGCTGCGGCCCGATCCCGCTGCCGCCTGGTGACAGGGAGGGTCGTGGGGCTTCGCCTTGGGTGGGTTTTTGCTTCGGGGTTTGTTTTGGGTTTTTGAGATTCTGAAGACTGATGGGTGGGGTGGGCTTTTGTCTGGGGTTGGGTTGGGCTCCGCGGGAACGGACCTGCGCTCGCAGGGAAGCTCGGGGAAGGGGGAGCTTTCGCGCTGCGCGCTGGGGGAGGGTTTGATCGCTTCCAATGCTCGCTGCGGCCCGATCCCGCTGCCGCCTGGTGACAGGGAGGGTCATGGGGCTTCGCCTTGGGTGGGTTTTATTCTTGGGGTGGTACTGGATGATTCTGGTGTTTTTGCGATGGGATTCTGCGGGTCATTTCGGGCGGTTTGGAACCGTGTTGATGGGGAGAACGAGAGGGTGGAGCGAAGGTTTTTCTCTCTGCCATGGAGCAGTCCTGAATGGGGAATCTTAAAATTTTTCGGAAAAGTCCTTTGACTGTTCGGGTGAACTTCCTACAGTGCGCCCCGCTTTCGGGCCAGTGGGGTCGTAGCTCAGTTGGTAGAGCACCACAATGGCATTGTGGGGGTCAGGAGTTCGAATCTCCTCGGCTCCACCACTTCTGCCCGAAAGCGAGGGGTTGAGCCACAATACCCACTTTCGGATTATTTCCCATTTCCCCGGCTATCTTCACTTTCGGTGGGTTGCCGCTTTTGGTTTATCCCCGATCCGATCTTCTCCTCCGTTTTCCGGATCACCGTCCCCCCTTCCTTATCTGCTTTCTGGTTTTTGTAATCCCAGTCGATTTTTTGATTCCTGCTTTTGATGACCTGTCCGAGTCGACTGGGTCGGGACGGTCTGTGGGGTCGGTGGAGCCTGTCCCTTGTTTCTTGCTGGTCGATGGGGGGTGGGGCGGGGAACGTCTGGGGATGAAGGCTGCGGTGTTGTATGGGCGCGAAGATATCCGGATCGAGTCGGTCGCGGAGCCATCGCTGGACGCGGGCGAGGTTCGGGTTCGGATCGGGGCGGCGCTGACTTGTGGTACCGATCTGAAGGTGTACCGGCGCGGGTACCACGCTCGTATGCTGACGCCGCCGTGTGTCTTCGGCCACGAGTTGGCCGGTACGGTGGTGGAGGTCGCACCCGATGTGGCCGGGTGGATTGCGGGGGATCGGGTGGTGTGTGCGAATTCGGCTCCGTGTGGCACGTGTGAACGCTGCTCTGGGGGGCAGGAGAATCTTTGCGACGACCTCCTTTTCCTCAATGGGGCCTATGCGGAGTCGATCGTGATTCCGGCCCGGATCGTGAAGAAGAATCTTCTCCGTCTCCGCCCGGAGACTCCGTTCGAGGCCGCCGCCCTCACCGAGCCTTTGGCGTGTGTGGTTCAAGGGATTCAAGATCTCCAACCACGGCCGGGTGAACGGGTGCTGGTGATGGGTGCTGGCCCCATCGGTTTGTTTGCCGTCGCCTTGGCCGTGGAAGCCGGATGTGTGGTGACGGTGGCTGGCCGTGGGGAGTCCCGGCTGTCGCTGGCACGGCGGCTCGGTGCTTCCAACATCGTGGACATGGCGGGGCGCGAGGAATTGGAGGCGGCGGTCCGATTTTCGGCCCCGGCTGCGGTTTTTGATGCGGTCTTCGAGGCTGTGGGCAAGCCGACCGCCTGGGAGGCGGCCACCCGGCTGGTGCGCAAGGGAGGGCGGGTGAATTTCTTTGGCGGTTGTCCTTCAGGGACTTCGGTCACTCTGGAGACCGGTCTCTTGCACTATTCCAACCTCACGCTCCTGGCCAGTTTTCATCACACGCCACGATCCATCCGAACCGCCTTGGATTTGATCGAGCGGGGAGTGATCCGGGTGGGGGACTTTGTCGATGGTGAGGCCTCGTTGGACGAGTTGCCGGAGCTCTTTCGTTCCATGGCCCAGGGCAATCGGTCAGTGAAGACCCGCATTCGAATGAATGCATGACTCCAGTTTGGTGATCGCCTCGGCGGTCCGTTCCTCGTATTCCCTCCGGCCTATGCAACCGATCGCTGTGGTTCTGCTGTGGATCTTCATCGCCCTGATGGTCGCCGGCGGGCTTGTGGGCTTTCTGAAAGCGAAGTCCAAGGCATCCCTCTTCGCATCCGTGGGTTCGGCGATCCCGTTGGCGCTGGTGGCTTTGGGGCTATTGCCGGGTTCCGTTGCCGTGGGGGTTCTCATCGTGCTCCAGGCGGTGTTCTTCATGCGTTTGAGGAAGACCGGCAAGTTCATGCCTTCGGGGATGCTTCTGGGGCTGTCGATCCTCATGGAGGCCGCCATGATCTACTTCGTTTTCATCGCGAAAGCCTGACCCACTGTGCCTGATAACGGTCTCCCTATCTGGCGGCTGCATGCCGACCTGATCCGAACGCTCACCGAGGGCAATCAACTCGTCTTGGTCGCGGCCACTGGGTCTGGCAAGACCACCCAGGTGCCTCAGATGATCCTGGATGCGGGCCTGGTGTCTCCGGGGCAGCAAATCGTCGTGCTGCAGCCGCGGCGTGTGGCCGCGCGGACCGTGGCCACTCGGGTGGCTTGGGAACGGAAGGTCCGGTTGGGGGCGGAAGTCGGCTATCAGGTGAGGTTCGAGGACCGGATCGGCGATGCGACCCGAATTGCCTTTGTCACTGAAGGCATTCTTCTGCGCTGGCTCCAGGATGATCCCCGGCTCAGCCAGATCGGTGTGTTGATCTTCGACGAGTTCCACGAGCGCAACTTGCTGAGCGATGTGGCGTTGGCGTTGGCCAAGCGCCTTCAGGCGACCGAGCGGCCGGACCTTCGCCTGGTGGTGATGTCCGCCACGCTGGAGGCCGAACCGGTGGCCCGCTATTTGGCAGCACCGATGCCGGTGATGCCCTCGACTGCGGAACAGGCATCGAGCGGTGCCAATTCCGGCGGATCTGGTCCGGTACCGGTGCCTGTGCCGGCTCCGATCTTGGTTTCTGAAGGGCGCACGTTTCCGGTCGAGATGCAGTGGCTCGATTACGGCGACAGTCGGCCCGTGCATGAGCTGGCCGCCGAAAAGGTGGAGCGCATTGTCGAGGCGGGTTGGGAGGGGGACATCCTCGTGTTCATGCCGGGCAAGGGTGAGATCCAGTCCACCCTGGGAGCCTTGGCCGCAGCGCGTTTGGGTGAGCGGGTGGCGTTGATCCCGCTTCACGGAGAATTGGCTCCCGACGATCAGGATCGGGCGTTTCAGCCCAGTCCGCTCCGGAAGATCGTGGTGTCTACCAATGTGGCGGAAACGTCGGTGACCATCGATGGCATTCGTCATGTCGTCGATGGGGGCTTCGCCCGGATGGCACGCTATGATGCCGAGCGAGGCATTCAGACATTGATGGTTGAGGAGATCAGCCGCGCTTCGGCCGACCAGAGGGCGGGTCGTGCCGGTCGAACGGCTCCGGGCACGTGCTGGCGGTTGTGGACCGAAAACGGGCACCTCAATCGCCCGGCCCGCAATACTCCGGAGATCCAGAGGGCAGATTTGGCGGAGGTGGTCCTGCTGCTCCATTCGCTGGGTGTGCGTCAGGCCGCCACGTTCGATTGGTTGGATGCTCCGGATAAGGCGGCGGTCCTTCGGGCCGAGCGTTTGCTGTTCATCCTGGGTGCGCTCGAAGGAGACCAAGGCCCTGAAGGGCGTGGGTTCGATCTCACACCTGTGGGGCGTCAAATGCTGCGCCTACCGATGCACCCGCGCTTTGCCCGCCTGCTGGTCGAGGCCTCACGCCGCGGTTGTGTGCCAGCAGCCTGTCTTTGTGCAGCGCTCGTCAGTGGTCGCGATTTGCTCATGCGAGTCAATCGGGACGACCGTTCCATGGCCGATGCTCGGGAGTTGTTCGAGGGCAGTACCCTCAGCGATTTCCATACCTTGCTGCGGGCTCATCAGTATGCCCGCAATGCTCACTTCTCGCTGGATGGCTGCCGCCGGCATGGCATCCATGCCCAGACCGCGCGTCAGGTGGAGGACACCTTCCAGCAACTGGTCCGCATCGCGGAACGCGAAGGGATGATGCCCCGGGAGCCGGTGCCGGTCCCGACTGATGCGGGAGATGAAAACCTGCTCAAATCCCTTTGCGCGGGATTCGTGGATCAGGTGTGCGTCCGGAAGGATGCCGGTTCGTTGGATTGTCTGCTCACCGAAGGGCGCACGGGCAGCCTGATGCGGGAGTCGGTGGTGCAGCAGGCGGAGCTGATGGTGGTGGGCAGCATCCGGGAGATTTCGGGCCGCACCGGGGGTGTTCTCACCTTGTTGGGATTGGCCACGGCCGTGAAAACGGAGTGGTTGCGAGAGCTCTTTCCGCAGCATTTCAAATCGTCGGTGGAGCATGTCTTCGACCGCCTGCACAAACGGGTCTCACCCGTGCGCCGCATCCGCTTCCTCGATCTGGTGGTGGCCACGGAGCATCAACGGGAGTCGGATCCGGAGCAGTCGGGTCGCTGTCTGGCGGAGGCGTTTGCACGTGGGGGATTTGAGCTGCCTCAGCTTGATCACGAACTCAAGCAGTTCATCGCCCGGGTGAACCTCATGGCTCGGGCCTTGCCGCACCTGGAATTTCCGGCCTTCGACGGCGCCGCTCTGGTGGGCGCGCTGGATCGGGCCTTTCGTGGGCTGACCTTGGTGAAGCAGGCTCAGTCGGCTCCGCTCAAGGAGGCATTCCGGGCGCACTTGGCCCCTGAGCAAATCGCTTGGCTCGATGAACTCATGCCGGTCCACTTGCCCTGGATTGAGGGGCGCCGGCTCAAGCTCACCTACGTGGAGCCGGACCCGGATGTGGATGCCGATGAGATTTCGGGTCCGGAGGCTCAGGTCAAGTTGACCGAATGCTTCCAGCTCAAGACCCATCCCACGGTTGGTGAAAATGCCATTCCAGTCCGGTTGGCGTTGCAGGCCCCAGATGGAAAGCGCTTGGAAGTGGTTTCGGATTTCCCGCGCTGGCGTGAAGTATCCTACCCCAAGCTGCGTGCCCAAATCCGAGCCAAATACTCGGGTTTTGTCTGGCCCTGAGCCGGAACGATTCAATTGGATCGGTCGGGCTGGCTGCGTCTTCTTCCGCAAGAGCTTCGTTGTTCGCTCGTTACGGGCCTTCCATCGGCCCGCGCCTCGCTCTCGCCTCGTCTTGCGAAAGAATCCGCGACGCCATCCCTTTCCTCCCCACTGAATCGTTCCGGCCGAGAGTCTATTGGATCGTTCAGGGTGAGTTCCTGATTCTGCGCTGGGTTCAGACCGTGGCGCGTCGGTGGACCTTGTGGATGGCGGCCTGATCGGTGGGCTTGATGATGATTTCGTCGATGTTCACGTGGGGAGGTCGTGAGGCCATCCAAACGAGCGTTTCGGCGATGTCCTGGGCTACGAGCGGTTCAACCCCCCGATACACTTGCGCGGCTCGTGCCGCATCTCCGCGGAAGCGAACGTCGGAGAATTCCGTCAGGGCCATGCCCGGATCGAGGGAGCCCACGCGAATGCCCGTCCCGTTCAGCTCCAGACGCAGCGCCTGCGTGATGCTGCGCTCAGCAGCCTTGACCCCACAGTAGATGGATCCGCCCTCGTAGGCTTGGTGAGCGGCGATGGAACCGATGTTGAGGATGCTGGCCCCCTGATGGTGCGGGATCAGGGGTAGCACCGCTCGGGTGACCCGGGCCAAGCCCAAAAAATTGGACTGCACCATGGCTTCCCAATCCTCGTCCTTGCCGGCTGCGACTGTATCCAGGCCGTGAGCCCCGCCGGCATTGTTGATGAGCACATCCACCCGGGGCGTAAGCGTTTGCAACCACTGGCAGAAGGCGCTCACCGAAGCGGTGGACGAGACGTCCAGTTCATGGAACTCCGCCGAGGCCCCGGTTTTACGGCAAATTTCGGTCACCTGAGCCAATCGGTCCAGGCGGCGGGCCCCCAATGCCAGACGACAGCCGGCGCGGGCAAAGGCCTCGGCGGCAGCGGCTCCGAATCCGCTCGAAGCGCCGGTGATCAATACCCATCGGTTGGTCAACTGCATGGCGTCACCGTAGGCGTTGGGACCGCTGGCCGACAATCCTCCGATCCCAAGTGGATCATCGATCCATGAGGCTTCCCGTCCTTGGGCGAATGGGCCCAGGTAGATCGGGTTTGGGGAATAGTGCCCAAGGGTGCCCCTATCGGTGGGGATGATGAGCCTGTCCCTCAAAGCGGATACGGACCGATTGCTGAGGTTTTTTCGTACTCCTCGATTGGCATAATCCTTGCAGACGGGTCGTGTTGATTTCAGCCAGCGTGGTTCGAGCAGAAACAAGCTCAGAAACCCTCAGGACGAAGCGCTTCGCGTGAATATTGCCATCCATCCAACCTTCGGAGGCCAGACTTGGTCTGTGGAGTCCGAGGCCCCGGTGGCCCTAGAATCGGTCTCGGATGCGGAAATTGTGCGCGCGGTGCGTGCGGGCGACACCGAGCAGTTCGGTGTGCTGGTTGGGCGCCATCAGACCCGACTCTTCGCCTTGGTTCGTCGTTATTTGCGTCGGGAAGACGATGTCGCCGATTTGGTTCAGGATGTGTTGGTAAAGGCCTTCTCCCGATTGGATTCCTGGCGGGGAGAGGCACCCTTCGAGCATTGGTTGATGCGTTTGGCCACGCGCGCTTGCCTGGATGCGCTCCGCAGTCAGCGTCGACACCGCGAAGATACCCTGACGGACCTTTCGGCTGAGGAAACCGAGTGGCTCGATCGACATGCCGTTAGTCCCGAACGGAACGATCATCGTTCTGAGGCGGCCAGATCTCTGGTGCGGCGTATCTTTGAGCAACTCAGTCCCGCCCACCGGATGGTTCTGACCCTGCTGGAATTGGAAGACCGCTCGGTGAAAGAAATCTCCGCGATCACCGGTTGGTCGCAAACGCTGGTCAAGGTTCGGGCCTTCAGGGCTCGTGCCGAAATGAAGCGAGTCTTGGGCCGGTTGCAGACGGATACTTTCCTCTGAATCCCCACTGATTCCATGGCTTCCATGCGGCGGTGTCGTGGCTTTGTTTCCGCATGCCCACTCGTGGTTTTTTTCGCCGACAGAGTGTTCGTGATTCATCGGTGACGCGTGTGGTTTCTCGTGTTGGCGAATGCCGAGAGCCCTTTTAGGGTAACCGGTAACTCCTCCCCAGCGTCCACCCCTGCATTAACGGCGATGAATCGCAACATGCTCTACCAGACCCTGATCCGTGCGGCTCGCACCGAGAAGGTGGAGAACGGGATTCCGTCCGGGTTTGATGCGCGGGTTCTCGAGGCCATCCAGAAAATTGAGCCGGATGAAACGCTGAGCCAGTTGAGACATTCCGCCTCTGTCCTCTGGAAAGCGGCCTTTTCCTGCGCCGGGGTGGCGGCGGTGGTTTGCCTCACAGCGGTGGTTTTCGTGATTCAAGAAGATGAGTCCCAAGAGCATCGGCCTCGTGGGGTGCGTGATTTGGGACCCGTGACCGAGGTGTTCAACGGGGCAGGAGATGAAATTGCCTCGGTGTTGATCGAAGATTTGGAAGCAGGAGATCTCTGGTGAATACCATGCGGATCGTTCTCGCAGCCTTGGTGATCTTCGCGGCTGGGGTGCTCACGGGAGCGGTGGGGGCAGGTCTGGCTGGGCGTATCTTGCGCCAGCGTCCCCAATCAGGGGATCTATCCAGCCCTGTCACCGCGCCCGCTGCTGGAGCTTCCAACCGATCCGCCGGCGTGTTGGCCAAGCCCCCAGGAAATGCGCAACTCGAGGCCATGGGCCGATGGACCCGAGAGTTGGAGTTGGAGAGCGCTCAGACCGAGCAGATCGAAGCCATTCTCAAACGAGCCCAAAGCCAATTGCGTGACTTGTGGGTTCCGGTGGCTCCCCAGGCCCGAAGTCATATCGAGACCGCGAGATATGAAATTGAAGGACTCCTCAGCGCCGAACAGCGTCGCCGATGGGACGAAGCGCGTCGCCGTCGGGGTCCGGTTAAGCCAGTAGGGGTCGAGCCGCCCGATCGGAACCCGTAGTGCGCCGACATTATTCCGACGGTGATCGCCACGGGGTGATTCGTCATACAGGGCCCGCGGCAGAGCCCCTGTAGTCGCCGTGCGCCAGAACTAACTGTTACCCGTTGGTATTATGAACTCCGATGGCCAAGAGCCCCGATGGCCTTGCAGGAAGCGTTGTCAGAAATTAGCGTGGTCCACACATGGATTCGTCTGAATCGTCGTCGTCGGAAGGTGCTGTCGTGCCGCCTGTTTCTAGTTCGGCTCCGCCGGCCATTCCCCCGGTGCTTCCCGCGTCTGGATCCATACCCGGTGCTCCTCCGCCGCGTCCGCAACCCACGACCCATTCGACGGGACGGCCGGAGCGAACCAACGGTGGCGCCTGGAAGTGGATGGCTCTCGGCGTGTCCGCGGTTCTGGCGATTTGCTTGGTGGTCTTGGGCTTCGTTTTGTTCGCCAAGTCGGATGTGAATTGGACCCACCATCATTCAACTCAATCACCCGGTGCCGCCGAGTTGCACGAGGTCGTGGTGCGTGAGTCCTCTTCCCACGACAAGGTTGCGGTGATCAGCCTTGAAGGCGTTATCAGTGGCCAGGTGCTCTCCGACGTCGGATCCTCGCTGGTGGAACTGGTGGGCGACCAATTGGAGCGGGCGGCTGTGGAAGGGGTTTCCGCCGTCATCCTCAAGGTGGATTCTCCGGGTGGTGAGGTGCTGGCCAGCGATGAGATCTACCGCCTGATTCAGGATTTCCAGGAGGGACATGACATTCCTGTGGTGGCATCCATGGGATCATTGGCGGCGTCGGGTGGCTATTATGTGAGCGCTCCGTGTCGTTGGATCGTCGCCAATGAGTTGACCATGACCGGCAGCATCGGTGTCATCTTCCACAGCTACAATTACCGCGGCCTGATGGACAAGGTGGGCGTCCGGCCCGACATCACCAAGAGTGGCAAACTGAAGGACATGATGAGCGGCGAAAAGCTGCCCGGGGAGGAGCTCCCCGAAGAGCGCGCCATCCTTCAGTCCATGATCGACGAGAGTTTCGCCAAGTTTAAGGACATCATTCGCACCGGCCGTAATCGTGCGGATGAACTCAACCAGAGCGAAGGGGTCACTGACGGACGAAAACTGGCGCCCAACTGGACCGCTTTCGCCGATGGCCGAATTCTTTCGGGTCAGCAGGCGTTGAATCTCGGCCTGGTCGATGAGTTGGGGAATTTCGAGGTCGCCTTCGACCGGGCCCTGAAGCTGGTTCACTTGGAGGACGCCAAGCTGGTCGCCTATCAGCCGCAATTTCGGTTCCCGGGCTTCCTCTCGCTGCTGGGCCAGGCGCGTTCCAGCTCGGTGAAGGTGGACTTGGGACTGCCGCTCCAATCCAGGCTTCCAGAGGGACGCCTCTACTTCATGTCCCCGCTGCACATGCATTGACCGTTGGGGTGTCACGGTGGGCTCGACAGCGGGGTGGCGGTGATTTCACGATACCCGCCGATTCCTATGGCTCAACGTTCACTTCTCATCGGCATTGATTCCGGCACGCAATCCACCAAGGCGTTGGTCGTTGATGCCGTCTCTGGTCGCGTTCTGGGAGAGGGTTCGGCCCCGCACAGTCTCTTGTCCGGACTCCCGGCCGGAGCCAAGGAACAAGATCCCGCCCAATGGGTTCGAGCCACCACCCGGGCCATTCAGGCGGCCTTGAAATCCGCCAAGGCCAAGGCGGCGGAAGTCGTTGCCATCGGTGTGAGCGGTCAACAGCATGGGTTCGTCCCGCTCGACGCCCAAGATCGGGTGATCCGACCCGCCAAACTTTGGTGCGACACGGTCACGGCTCCGGAGTGCGCCGAGATCACGGCCGCGGTGGGAGGTGCCAAGAAAACTCACCAAGCCTTGGGCAACGCGGTCCTGCCGGGTTTCACGGCCCCCAAGATCCTGTGGCTCAAGCGGCACGAGCCCGAGAACTTTGCCCGTTTGGCGACGGTTCTTTTGCCGCATGACTATCTCAACTTCTGGCTCACGGGCGACAAATTCATGGAGTACGGCGATGCCTCAGGCACGGCGCTCATGGATGTCCGCCGTCGTCGATGGTCCTCCGCGGTGATCCGTGCCATCGATCCTGAATTGGAAGGCAAGTTGCCGGCGCTGTCCTCCAGCGATCGGCCGGCCGGTCGATTGTCGGCCAAGACTGCCAAGGCTCTGGGGTTGAACCCCGGGGTCATTGTCAGCGCCGGCGGCGGCGACAACATGATGGGCGCCATCGGTACGGGAAATACCCGCGAGGGCGTCGTCACGGCGAGCTTCGGTACCAGCGGAACCATCTATGCCTGCGCTGAGAAGCCGGTGGTGGATCCTGCGGGCGAAATCGCCGCCTTCTGCGATTCGACCAACCGGTGGCTGCCGCTCTTGTGCACCATGAATGTCACTGTGGCCACGGAGATGGTTCGATCCGAGGCAGGTCTCGATCACGCCCAATTCGAGAAGATCGCTGCCAAGGCTCCGGCGGGTTCGGATGGCTTGATGCTCCTGCCTTATTTGGAAGGCGAGCGCACCCCGAACATTCCGGACGGGACGGGTGTGTTCTTCGGTGTCCGTCCGAAGACCTTCACTTCATCGCACTACGCCCGGGCGGCCATGGAGGGTGTCACTCTGGGTATGAACTACGGCTTGCGCCGCCTCGCCACGCTGGGAGTCGCTGCCAAGCAGGTTCGGGCCACGGGCGGTGGTGCGAAGTCCAAGCTGTGGCGGCAAATCATGGCCGACGTTTTCAACGCCGAGGTGGTGACCCTGAAGGTCGCCGAAGGGGCAGCCTACGGTGCGGCCCTGCAGGCGCTCTGGTGCTGGCGGCGGGAGAAGGGTGAGAATGTCGGCATCTCCGAAATCACCGACCGCTTCGTTTCAGTCAACGCCAATGAGACCACCACCCCCAAGGCGGCCCATGTGGCGGTCTATGAAGGGCTTCAGCAGTTGCAGGAAGAATTGGCTCGTTCATTGCGCCCCGCCTTTGCCCAGCACCGCCGTTGGGTGGGTTGACGGCGTTGAAAGCCCAGTAGGGCGATCACCTTGTCTCAGGACTCGCCCATCGATCAACGAAGGGCGGGCTCTTGGATGGACGGCGGGTGGCTTGAATCGTTGGAGCTCAGGACTGTGCTGAGCATCGAGCAGATTTTGGGTGAGGTGATATTTGGGTGATCCTCTGACCTCAGGATGGAACTCAAAAAAACCACCTCACAACTCGGATCCTCCGGTGCAGTGGAAACGGGGATATCAGAAAGACGAATCATCCGAAAAACTGCGGGGAGTGATTGAAATATCGATTGAAAATCGATGGAGGAAAAAACCTGGTGCACCCGCCAGGAGTTGAACCTGGAACCTGCTGATCCGTAGTCAGCCGCTCTATCCAATTGAGCTACGGGTGCACAAAGGAGCCGCGAAGCTAAGGATGAGGCGGGTCGGGAGCAAGTGTTTTCGGATATTGTTTTTCGGGCGCGGCGCGGCGCCGATTAGGCCGCTTCGATGGTGACGGTGAAGATTCCTTCGTCGGCAAAAACCCAGAGGGCCTTCGAATCGGGCTCGAGCAGCAGTGTCCAGCAGCGGAAGAGCGGGGGCGGGGTATCACCGCGATTGGGCAGGGCCTGGGGCAGGCGATTTCCAGCGGAGGTCCACAGATGGAATCGGGCTTCAGCCGGAAGGGTAGGCTCGTTGCCCGTCAGGAAGAGGACCCCATCGAGGCCCGGGTGGTAGACGGCCTTGCGCAGGCCTTTCGGAGTCCACTCCTGAACTCCCAGCAAGGGTCGCCACTGTTGGGTCGCCACATCGAGTTGCCAGAAATCATCGAGCGGATAGTAGGTGCCAGCGAAGGATTTCAGCCCCGGTTCACGACGCCCTTCCTGGCCTTCTTGATTTCCGGGACCGCCGAAGACGAACCAGGTTTTGCGATCCTTTCCTGGAATCATCATGGATCCCCCACGGGGCCACGGCCGTTGGGCTGAATTCTCGGTGACTCGCTCCCAGATGCCGGTCTTGGGATCGTATTCGTAGCGGCGGTTGTTGACCTTGAAATTGCCGTATCCGGCAAACATCCCGAGTCGCCGCGTTATCGGATTCACGTAGCCGGAACCGGCGAAATCCAACTGGTTCAGAACCTGGGTGGGGATGGGTTCTGGCGGGGATCCATCCATGGGCATGCGGAAGACCTGACCCGACACCGACTCGCAGAAAACCAAATCCTCAGACCATGGAGCGAAGGTGCAGAAGGGGATGCGGTGAGGGCCCTTGGGGAACGCTGTGTATTTCCACTGAAAGCGTTCCAGATCATACCGTTGGAAGAAGGATCCGCGAGCGTCGGCTGTGACGCAGTAAAGCATCCGTGTCTTCCAATCGCAGGTCAGCTCGCTGGCATTCCATTGTTCGTAGCCGAACCGGGCCTTGGAGTGATGCCGCCAAACCGCTCGGTGCGACGGGAGATTGCGGGCGATGAAGAATCCGGTGGCAACGGCGCCCAGAGTGACGAGGGCGGCGGCGGCCTTCCTTCGGGAAAGTCGGGTTTGGCCTTCTTCAGCCTGAGCGAGAGCTTTCCCAAGCTCGCCGGCGTCGGAAAGGCGTCGGGTGATGCGGACATCGGTTGCCCGAATCAAAGCCTCGTTGAGCAACCAGCCATGGGATTGCCACTGCGGATCATTGAGAACACGCACCGGCAAGTTGGGGAAATGGTATCGATCAAGGCCGCTCCAGACTTCATAGAGAGTCCGCCCCAAGGCGAAGACATCGAGCCCCACTGACCCACTCTTGTCGGGCGGGTAGTAGCCATCAGAACCGATATGCCGGTGAGGCTGCACCGACCGACTCACCGATCCGTAATCGCCCAGGACTGGAAGTCCATCGATGAACAAGATGTTGGCCGGCTTAATGTCGAGGTGGAGCAGGTCCTTTCCATGAAGCACCTCCAAGGCAGAGGCCAGACGGATTCCCCAACGGATCACTGCCAGTGTGTTGGGGTGGTCTTGAGCTTTGCACCGTTCCCCCAGGGTCATGGGGAGGTAGGTTGTGGGGTCCTCGGGCAGGGACCCGGTCACATCGTCTGCCAGTGGGTATTTTTCCCAAAGGATTCCCGTATCGGTGTTGGCACCCCAGTCGAGCATGGGCAGCAGGCCGGGGGTGCTCTGGGACAGGTGCATCAGATCGTTCCGCAGGGCGATCTGTTCTTGTAGGTGAGCCGGGCTCGTCGAATAAGTCAGCTTCAGGCAGCAGGAGCGATACTGAGGGTCGCGCACCTGCATCACCCAGGATTTCTCCCTCTGGGATAGGGATCGGATCAGCTCGTAATCAGGGGGTAACGGCGGGACGTCCCGGGTCATGGCTAGGGAAGATGAATCTCTTCCTTCAGTAGCTGATTGTAGGCCTGTCGGACCATCTTTTTCATTCGATGGGCGATGAGTCGGACGTTGAAGTGGCTGGTATTGAAAAGCTCAGCCACTTTGCGGGACGTCAGCCCTTGGATGGCATAAGCGTCAAAGATTTGCCAATGCTGTGCGGAAAACTGATTGCGGGCTCGATGGAGTGACAGTGACCAGAGGTGGGATTCGGCCTCGGCTCGTTCTGCAGGGGATGATTCGCTTCCATCCTGAGACTCCACCCATTCTTGCACCATCGCTTGGAGCTGTTCCGGGAGGCGGTGGGCCGTGTTGTTCTTGTGATGGTCGATGATGTGGCGATTGACCACATCCGTCAGCCAAGCTCGTAACGATTGGACTTCCGAGGGTTCGGCGGTTTTTCCGATTTGTATGGCCAGTTGTGCGAAGGTTTCCTGAACCACTTCTTCGGCCTCGGGTGTCGTCAGACCGCTATTGGCACAGTGATTGAGGATCGGTAACCGATACGTCTCGGAGAGCTGTTTCCAAGTCGTGTCATCGGTCAAATCCTTGGCTGCGGTGAGCCACTGGGCGTTCGTGGTGGGGCTTCGATCACAAGATTGGTGGGTGCTTCCGAGTGAATACACTGCAACCCGCTCGAAGCGGATGGGAAAAAGTTGATGTTTTTAAAATAAATTTTGTAACACCCCACCCTGTGCAGAGATTTTCGCAAATCTGGTGCTTTGATTGAATAAGCACTCAAGAAGAGTGCTCGCGAAGGCCGTCGGCAGGTGTCAGTTTTCCAGCATGGATCGTCGATCGTTCTTGGCTGCCATGGGACTGTTCGGTGGGTGTTTCTCGGTTCCGGGAATCGGTGCCACCGACCGCCGCGCGACATCTCTGTCGGCTTCGGTCCTGATTGTGGGTGGCGGGACTGGCGGTGTTGCGGCCGCATTGGCGGCTTGCCGCGCCGGACAGCGGGTCGTGTTGACGGAGGAGACCTTGTGGATCGGAGGGCAATTCACTTCGCAAGCCGTACCTCCCGATGAGCATCCTTGGATCGAGGAGGCGGGTTGCACCCGAAGTTACCGCCAGTTTCGTGATGAAGTCCGACAACGGTTTCTCAGGGACTTTCCACTGAATGCCGCCTCTCGGTCCGTGGCGCGGGTTAATCCGGGCGGGGGATGGGTTTCCCGTTTGTGCCATGAACCCAGGTTGGCCTTGGCTGTTCTCGAATCCTTGTTGGCTCCGCATATCGCCAATGGGCGACTGACGATCTTGCTTGGTCATCGCCCCATCTCCGCATCCGTCCAGGGAGACCGTATCGAGTCGGTGGTTTTTGAGGAGGTGACCGGCGGACGGCGGCGGACGGTGTCGGCTCCCTGGGTGCTGGAGGCCACGGAACTGGGCGACCTGTTGCCGCTGGCGGGTGTGGAGCATGTGACTGGAGCGGAATCCCGCTCGGAAACCGGTGAACCTTCCGCTCCGGAAGTGGCCGACCCGCTCGACCAACAAGCCATCACTTGGTGTTTCGCTTTGGAACACCATGCCGGGCAAAACCACGTTCTCCAGCGACCCGATGATTACGCTCGGTGGCGAGATTATGTGCCGACGATGACTCCACCTTGGCCGGGGCGGTTGTTTGCCTGGGAACATGCTCATCCGGTGACGCTCAAGCCGCGTAGCCTCCCCTTCGATCCCGTGGGTGAAGGAGCTTTTCCCAATTTGTGGACCTACCGGCGCATCCGGGATGCGTCCCGATTCCAGGATCCCCGAAGTCACCCTTCGGTCTGCTTGGTCAATTGGCCTCAGAATGATCATTGGCTGGCTCCGTTGGTCGGGCCTGGCGTGAGTTTTGAGCAGCGCCGTCAGCGCGAGGCCGAGGCGAAGGCCTTGAGTCGGAGTCTCATTTATTGGCTTCAGACTGAGGCGCCCCGTCCCGATGGCGGCACGGGTTGGCCAGGGCTCAAGCCAAGTGCTGGTATTTTGGGCACTTCTGACGGATTCGCGCTCGCTCCCTACATTCGCGAGAGCCGCCGTATCCGCGCGAAATTCACGGTCACCGAACGCCATGTGTCCACCGAGGTGCGCAAGGCTGAGACGGGTGCCACTGCCGACACCGTGCGGGCCACGCCATTCTCGGATTCAGTGGGGGTTGGGGCTTATCGCATCGACCTGCACCCCTCCACCCGGGCGCGAAACTATGTCGATGTCTCCAGCTTGCCGTTTCAAATTCCACTGGGTGCCCTGTTGCCGCGGCGGGTGGAAAACCTCATCGCAGCGGGCAAGTGTTTGGGAGTCACCCACATCGCCAACGGGTGTTATCGGTTGCATCCGGTGGAGTGGAACATTGGAGAAGCCGCCGGGGCTTTGGCCGCGTTTTGCTTGGATCGAAAACGGACTCCGGCCGAGGTTCACGCCAAATCGGACCTGACTGCCGAATTCCGGAAAAGGCTTCGGGACGACGGCTTCGAGTTGGAATGGCGTGT
>CAMATE010000017.1 GCA_945861075.1 Akkermansia muciniphila | reverse complement strand
GGTACCCATGGAAATACCGATCCAAATGAGGATGGCCATGCCGGCTTCCACCGGGATGGACCAGGCCAGGAGGCTGAGCGATCCCGTCAGGCACACGAGGGTCACGAAGATGGCATTGAGGGTCGAATAACCAGCCCGCGAACCAATGGCCTTCCAACCGGGATGGCCGATGTAAAGGGTCGTGGGATACGGTGAACCGAAGACCGCCGAGATCAACGTCCCGATGCCGTTGATCAACAGGGACGGCTTCGTCTCGTAGCAATCACCCGCCGCCTCGGCCGATCCGAGCACTTGCATGGATCCCACCACATTCACCACGCCCATGGGCAGGATGATGCTGAAGAAGGGCAACAAGTACGGCAGACTGTCCCGGAGTGCCTGAAAGGCCGGTGTCGGCAAGTGCAACCCCAAGTGACTCAAGTTCAACGGATAGGCCGGTGCTGGTGAGGGCAAACCAGCCCAGTTCAACCCCCAGGCTCCCAGAGTTCCGAGCGCAACGATCACCAATCCGCCCGGAATGCCGCCCTTGAATCGGTATCCCCCAAAGTAAACCACCAACGCGATGGCCAAGGTTCCCATGCCGATGAGCGGATAAACCCAGGCCCGGAACAGGAAATCCATGGCGATGAAGAACACACCGATACCCGCCAATGCGGCCAACAGGGCCGCCAGAGGCGTGACGCGCCGCAGATGATGGAGGAAAAACGAACCCGCAAACTCGATGAGTCCGGAGCCTACGCAGGCGGCGATTCCGGCCAACCAAGCTACCTCGTCGGCCTTCGGCTTGGGCAGACCTTGGGCCAGGGCCATTTGCTGCGCGGGGTACATCACCAGCAACGAATAGATGATCACCGTGACCAGGTTGAACCCATACGGGAGCGCGCACACGTCGTCTCGCCCCTCGCGGGCCGCCAAGCGCAAGGCCTGACGGGCATACATCAAATTGCCAAAGACCAATCCCACTGCCGAAGCCGGCAGGATACGGCCGAAATACAGCTCCGGAGAAAACCCGAGCAACCCCAGACAGAAACCGGTCATCAGCAATAAGTTCACCAAGCTGTCGAGGCCTAGGGCGAAGAAGCCGTCCAGGTCGCCTTTGACAAAGGGTTTCATCGGGGGTGTTTGGGGATCGGAACCAAGCTCGTCGGCAGGGTCAAAACCGACGCTCTTCCCGAGAGCAATTGACATGCCGCTTGTCCGGCCACGCCCGATCCCGCAGTCATCCCGAATGGATTCAGGATCTGCACGATAGCCGCACACACTCCTCTCATCGCAGTCGAACCCGCCAGGCCGCTGCGCGCAGTATCCCGGACAGATCGAGCCCGGATGGTACCGACCATCGTGGATATTTTCTGACTCACAGGGCCCGCCCGACGGCGTCTTGTGGTGTGAGGAATCGGCGATTAGCGTTTGCTTCATGCACCTCCGTGGATGGATCGCGGGCCTTGTCGTGGCGTTGAGTTGCCTCTTCCAAGCCTCCGCGCAAGACGCCCGATTCATCCGCCTGCGCAATGCCACGGTCACGACCCCACCGGCACCCGATGCCAAAGCGCGGTCCGCAGCGGTCAGCGCCAACAAACCACCCGTCTCAGGTCTTTTTCTCATCCAACTGGAGGGGCCTCTCTCAGCGGATCAACGCGACACCCTTCAAGCGAAACGACTGGCCCTTCTAAACCCCATTCCGGATCACGCCTATGTTTGCCACCTCGACACCGCATCGGCTGCCGAAATCCGGGCCATCCCCTTCGTCCGTTGGCTCGGGGAATACCGGCCCGAGTGGCGCTTGGACCGTCGACTGACCGCGGCCATGGCCGAACAGCCCAATGTGCCCCGGGAAATCCGCCTCATGCTGCGCCCCCAGACACCACCGGGAGTCTTGATAGCGGCCCTACGTCAGTTCAGCGGATTAGTGCACCGGACCGAGACAACCTTCGGCATTTTCCTCGGGGGCCAAACCACCCCGCGCCGCATCCTGGAATTGGCCCGATCGGAGTCCGTGCTGTGGATGGAACCGGCCGGTCGCATGAAGTTGGTGGACGAAATCGCCACGGAAATCCTGATGGGCGACGACGGGGCTCCGGGAAAGCAGGCCGAAGTCCAACGCCTCGGTTTCGATGGGCGCGGGGTCACAGTGGCCGTCGCCGATTCCGGCCTAGACACGGGCGAGGCCGAGACGATGCACCGCGACCTGCAAGGCCGGGTCGACGCCTTCTTTGCCTACGGCGGCCTTGAAGACGCCTCCGACGAGCACAGTCATGGAACCCACTGCGCGGGCATCGTGGCCGGCAGCGGGGCCATCGGGACCAAGGACGACAACGGTTACCTCTGGGGATTGGGTGTGGCCCCCGGGGCTCATCTGGTGGCCCAGCGCCTGTTCGATGGAGCCGGCGACTACTTCGCTCCACCCAGTTACGAGACGTTGACACGGGACGCGGTGAGCAGTGGCGCCTACGTCGGATCCAACTCCTGGGGTGACGACACTCAAGGACGCTACGACCTGAGCGCCGCAGAATTTGACGCCCTGGTGCGAGACGCCGATGCCCGGACCCCGGGAGAACAGCCTTACA
Organism: Akkermansia muciniphila; assembly: GCA_945861075.1. Taxonomy (GTDB): domain Bacteria; phylum Verrucomicrobiota; class Verrucomicrobiia; order Limisphaerales; family UBA9464; genus SXXZ01. The sequence continues at coordinate 20,320 of CAMATE010000017.1, read as the reverse complement.
TCCTCGAATTCAGCGCCGGCAATTCGGGTCCGGGCGAGCAAACCATCGGTTCCCCGGCCGTCGCCAAAAACGTCATCGCGACGGCGGCCTGCCAAAACGACCGGTTCGACCTGGCTCTCTACGCTGAAGGAGCCGAGACCATGGCGGATTTCTCCAGCCGCGGTCCCGCGGAGGACGGCCGCATCAAACCCGACATCACTGCTCCCGGCACCTGGATCGCCTCGCTGAAAAGTCAAATGGCCAGCGACGCCAACGCCTGGCTGGGCATCGACGAGAACTATCTGTTCCAGGGCGGCACTTCGCAGGCCGGCCCGCACGTGAGCGGTGCCTGCGCCGTATTCGTGCAATGGTACCGGGAGACTCAGGGCGGACTGACTCCATCGCCCGCCTTGGTGAAAGCCGCGCTCATCAATTCGGCCGTGGACATGACTTCCGCCGAAGTGCCCGTGGACACCGATGACGAGGAAGCCGGAACCATGCTGGTGGTCGGCGGCACGCCTCCGGTTCCCAATGGCGACGAGGGCTGGGGCCGTTGCGATGTGGCCGCGCTGGTGGCGGGAGAACGCCGCTTCAATTTCACCGATCAAGGCATCGGCCTGAAAACCGGGGCCCTCTCAGAAAAGAGGATCGTCGTGGGAGGCGATGACGCACTCAAAGTGACCCTGACGTACACCGATGTCCCCGGACTACCCGCGGCCATCCCCGCCTTGGTCAACGACCTCGACCTGGAGGTGATTTCTCCCGATGGGCGCGTCTTCCGTGGCAACGCCTTCCTCGACGGTGAGTCCGTGGCCGACACCGCCGACGGCGATCGCATCAACAATGTCGAGGGAGTGTTGATCAGCAACCCCGCTGCTGGCGAATGGGTGCTCCGCATTCGGGCACAACGAGTGGTCCAAGATGTCCACGGGCGGACCAACACCGCTCCCGAACAAGACTTCGCCCTCGTGGTTTCAGGTCAAATTCCGTTCCCCGGCGAAGGTGTGGTTTCTTGGGACAAGGAAACCTATCCGGCCCCATCCATCGCGCAGCTTCGATTGGTAGACACCGATTTGCGCAATCAGGCGAGTGCCTCGGTCACCGTGACCTCCGATTCCCAACCGACCCCGCTGACCCTCACCCTCCTGCGCAGCGGAACGGGAGGAACCTTCACGGGAGCCGTGTCACTGGTCACCTCGCCCAAGGCCGGCACCCTGACGGTGGCCAACGGTGACACATTGTTCCTCTCCTACACCGACGCATCTCCAGCAGGCCTCCGCACTCGGACCGCCACCATCGACTTGGATCCACCGGTCACCGATTCGGTGCGGGCCGTCCAGCGCTTCGGTCGGACAAGCCTGCGTTTCAACGCCAGCGAACCCGTGCGATCAGTGGCCGTGGTCAACCCGGTCAACGGCCCGGCCTTCGCCGTGACCAACGCCTCCCTGCGAACCTCGCCCGAGCTCTTCCTGCCCGAATTGGTGCCCGACCAAGTTTACCGCTACTTCATCGTGGCAACCGATGGCGCGGGCAACGTGCGCACCAACGACAACGCTGGACGATACTACTTCTTCACCGCAACCCGGCCGGCCAAGGCCCTTCTACTGTACTCCCCGGAGTCCACCTTTGAGCAACTGAACCTCCCCTTCCCCGGGATCGAGCATTGGACCCAACCCCTCAACTCCCTCGGCATCGACTACGAAGTCTGGAACTTCGCCGAAACCAACACAGTCCCCTCCGCGGCCTTGCTCTCCGGATACCGTATCGTGATCTGGAGGCCCGAGGATTTGGCGACGTTGCCGGCGGGTTTGGCTAACGGGCTCTCGTCTTATGTGGCCGGTGGTGGAGCGCTCTTCGTGGCCTCCTCCGAGGTCTTGAGTCGCCTGTCGCCCGCGGAGCAATCCTTCCGCACCAATGTTCTGCACGTGGCCGACTTCACCGAGGATGTCGGCGCCACGATCGCCAGCGGCGTCCATGGCGATCCCATCAGCAACGGCCTAGCCATCGGCCTCGATTATCAGGAGTTTCCCGATCTGGGATCGTTGCTCGATTTCTCCACCTTTGCGGATGCCCTGCGTCCCACTGCGGATGCGGCGACTATCCTGACCCAGGATGAAGGCCGGATCATCGGCCTGCGCTACCCGCGCACCGGCAACGACAGCCAAGGTCGCGTGGTCTTCTTGTCCATCCCCTGGGAGTCCATCCCGACGGACGCGGAGGCTCCGGACAACAAGGTCACCCTTCTTGGCCGAGCCCTGGATTTCCTGGTGCCCGGATTGCGAGGAGGTTCGAGTGTGACCTTCCACCAACCGGCCTACACGCTGCCCTCGGCCGCTATGATCGAGGTGAACGACGCGGCTCGCTCCGGCCAGAAACGAGTCACCTTGCAAATCACCAGCACCACCGATCCGAAGGGGTTGGAACTGCCACTGGTGGAAACCCCATTGAAGGGCGTTTTTCGAGGTCGGGTCACCCTCGGCAGTGCCGCGACCGACACCCACTCTGCACGCCTCCGTTGCGCCCAGGGTGATGTGCTCACGGCGTCGTATAACAACGCCTCGGGCATCGCTTTGTCCGCCGAGGTGATCATCGACACAGTTCTACCGGTGATCAGCGGAGTGGCGACCGATCCTGCCTACAATGAAGCGGTGATCACTTGGACCACCGACAAACCGACCGACACGCTGGTGCGCTTCGGCGAGAGCGGCGGCGACGACACACTGCTCACTCGAACGGCTTATTCGGCGGACTTGACCACCGAACACGAAATTCAGATCTCGGGCCTGCAACCCGACCGGGACTACTACTTCCTACCGGTCAGTCAAGATGATGCAGGCAACACGGCGACCGCACGCTTGGCGGGACGCTCGTTCCGCCTGCGCACGCTCCGACCGCTGGACGCCCCATGGAAAGACTCCCTGGAGAAGGGGCGTTCCGGATGGGCCACCTTCGACGACGACGCCTTCGATGAGGAGACGGGCCAAAACCTGCTCAACACCACCTGGCAGTTCGGGACTCCATCCAACCGCCATGGCATTCAGGCCCATAGCGGAACCCACTGCTGGGCCACAAATCTCGAAGGTCAACCGGTCGATACAGCCATCGCTGACCTGCTCAGTCCGGCCATTGATTTACGAGGCGGCAACTCCGCCCGCCTGAAGTTCCGCACCTGGTACGACACCACTGAACGGAGCGACCTGCTGGACTTTGAATTGTGCCAGGTGGCCATCAGCACGAACAACGGAGCGCAATGGAGTGATTTGGCGGGATTTGGTTATGGCGATGTTTCAGCGGATTGGGAAGAGGTGGATGTCGACATCAGCCGCTTCACGGGGCACGTCGTCCGCATCCGTTTCAACTACCAGTTGATCAGCTTCGAGACGACCGATCGTCCCGGATGGTTTGTGGACGACCTGGAGATTTCACTCACCCAGAATCAAGCCTCGTCGTTCAGCATCACCAACAATCTGTCGCAGGCCAGCTTCAGCATCCGCGGCCCCACGAATTTCGGAACGGTCATCGGATCCGGCCGATGGTTCAATGTGTCCAACGCGGTCCCGGGCGAGTACGTGGTGCGCTGGTCTCCCGTGGAGCATTATCTCACACCGCCTGCAGTCACCAATCAGGTGGGCGCCCCTGTTCTGGTATTGGCCGGTCGCTACGAATTCCCCGATTCCAACAGCAACGGAATCTCGGACCTTTGGGAAAAAACCTTTTTCGGCCGGATTCTTGGAGTCGATTCCGCTCCGGGCACCGATTCCGACGAAGATGGATTCTCGAACTTCGCCGAATTCCAGGCCGGAACCGCACCCAATGATCCGGATTCCAACCTCCGGCTCAATCTGCCCTCAGGCGGAGTCAACGCACCGATCCTAGTCTCCTGGCCCAGCACCCCTCTTCGGGAATACTCGCTGGAAATCAGCGACGATCTCCAACGTTGGACCATCGCCAGTGATCCTCGACGCGGAACAGGCGGCCTACTCACCAACACCATCCCGGCACTGCTGGGACAAGGCGGCTATTACTTCCGGGTGCGGGTTCAACCCTGAACACCGCAAGACCCCGATCCGGTGAAGGAATCGGGGTCTGGGATGAGGTCTCTGAGATTGGGGACTGAAAATTGCCTGCTCAGGCTACAAACGAAGTGGGCCTCGGAATGATCTGCGGAATAATCCGAAGATTACTTCTTCGGCTCTTCCTTCTTGGCCTCGTCCTTCTTTTCAACCGGCGGTGCCACCCAACCGGTGTTGATGTCCACACCCGGCAAAGCGGCTTGGAGCCTCTTAACGCCCTCCGGGGTGACTTGGGTCTGCCAGAGGTAGAGATTACGCAAGTGCGTAAGGCCGGTGAGCTTGGCCAATCCGGCATCGGTCACTTTGGTGCCATACAAGTTCAGGTACACCAGATTCTGGAGCCCTTGGATGTGCTCAAGTCCAGCGTCGGTGATGCCCGTCAACTCCAAGCCCAGTGTCTGCAAGTGGGTCAGGCCAGAGAGTTGCTTGAGTCCGGCGTCGGTGATCTTGGTGTTGCCCAGACGCAACTCGACCAAACTGTTGATCCCAGAAACTGGGCTGAGAGTGGCATCGGTCACCTCGGGGCCTTTCAAGCGGAAGTTGGCTTCCTTCCAGGGCACTCCCAGAGCGATCGGGCGGGCTTCGACGCCGGCTTTGGACAAGGCCGTGATACCGGCTGTCTCAGACGAGGCCGGCTGGAATTCCTTGGGCAATTGCGGCAACGGGGGCACCGGACGCGCAGGTCGGGCCGGCTGGGCTGAGGACGGAGCGGGTGCAGCCACGGCAGCAGCCAAAACCACGCCATCCGGCCACTTGGCACCATCCTTGATCCATTCCTTGAGTTTGGCTCGGAGCGGTTCCGCCAAGGGGCCGCCCTCGGGGGGCATGAGTTCGTCGTTGTCCTTGGCGAGGGACACGCGGTGGATCATCTCGCTCTTGTCCGGATCACCGGCCACCACGGCGGTCTTGTCGCTCTTGCCTCCCTTGAAGGCGGCGTCTTTGGAGTCCAAGCGGTATTTGCCCTTTTGCTTCTCCGTGCCGTGGCACTTGAGACAGTGCTCGGTGAGAATCGGGGCGATGTCCTTGGAGAAATCGACGGCGGCCTGAGCAGCCAAAGCCGTGAGGCTGGCCGCAGCAATGGTGGAAGAAAGGATCTTCATACGAAGTGGGTGGACGTACGGTTTTGGTGAAGCTTCAACGGAGTTTCACTGCACCCGCCGGCAAAGGGAATCCCAAAGAAGGGGGAAAACTCGGCGCAAGCGATCATTGCCCCGCGATCGGCAGCATGGTTTTTTCCCCAACGTGAATGTCCACCATCTGGAACTCTTCTACTATGTAGCGCGATACGGCGGCATCATGGAAGCGGTGCGCAATATGCCCTATGGGATCCAGCAACCCGCCATCAGCGGCCAGTTGCTCCAACTCGAGTCCTGCCTGGGAGTGAAGCTCTTCCGGCGGCGGCCCTTCGAACTCCTCCCGGCTGGCACCGAACTCTTCAACTTCATCCGCCCCTTTTTTGGTGAACTCAACACCATCGAAAAACAAATACGCGAAGGATCCCAGCAAACCTTGAGGGTCGCCGCTCCGGTCATGGCGCTCCGGGATCATTTGCCACGGGTGCTGCAGGAGGTTCGCAAACGGTTTCCCAACCTCCAACTGACGCTGCGAGCCGGTCAACAACCTCAGGTAGAAGCTTGGCTGGAGCGGCATGAACTGGACTTCGCCATCACCCTGCTGGAAGGCCATTGCGCCAAAGGACTCAATCACCTGCCCCTGTTGGAACTGCCGCTGGTGCTGTTGGTTCCCAAGGCTTCCCGGTTCCGCAACGCCGGGGAAATTCTCGAAGCATTGGCCTCGGAGAGTTTGGAAGAACCGCTGATCTCCGTCACCGCCGCCGAATTGGCTCCCCTGCGCTTCCGGGAATTTCTGGAAAGCCGTTCGCTGGAATGGCCCGCTCGGGTCGAGGTCACCGACCTGGAGTTGGTGGACGTTTATGTGCGCAACGGCTTCGGAATCGGGCTCAGTCTCGCCATTCCTGGAAACCCCATCGCCCAGGATTTGAAAGCGCTCCCCATCGCCGACATCGCCCCGCTGCGTTTGGGAGCTGTCTGGCAGGGGGCTCCCAGCGCGGTCATGAGCGCCCTCATCGAAACGCTCCAATCCTACATGAAGCAGGTCGCTGGAACCCTGCCCCATCATTGATCCGAGGCCCGTGCGGTGCCACCCTGTCCGGGTGAGCCATTTGAAACTCGCTCGGCAGGTCTTCGACATTGAATTGGCCGCACTGCGCTCGGTGAGGGGTTCCTTGGACGAGTCCTTCGATCGCGGAATCGATTTGATCTGCGCCACCTTGGCAGCCCGCCGGAAAATCGTCGTCCTGGGCGTCGGCAAGTCCGGCAACATCGGTCGGAAAATCGCGGCCACCTTGAGCAGCACAGGTTCGACGGCCGTGGTGCTCAATCCGGTCGATGCCTTGCATGGCGACCTCGGCATCGTGCAAGACGGCGACCTCATCCTCGCCCTCAGCTATTCGGGGGAATCCTCCGAGTGGACCGACTTGCTTCCGGCGCTGCGACGTTTTTCGGTCCAGATCATCGCCCTCACGGGCAACCCAAAATCCACGTTGGCGCAACACAGTGATGTCATTCTGGACATCCACGTTCCCCGAGAAGCCTGTCCCTTCAATCTGGCTCCGACGGCTTCGACCACCGCGACCTTGGTAATGGGTGACGCCTTGGCCATCGCGGTGATGACCGCGCGCGGATTCCGGAAGCAGGATTTCGCCCAACGCCATCCGGCCGGTGCCATCGGACGAGCCTTGCTCTACAAGGTCGGTGACATCATGCGGCGCGACCAACGCAATGCCGTGGCCCGTCAGGATCAGACGGTTCAAGACGGATTGCTCACGATGACCCACGCCAAAACCGGATCCGTCAGCGTGGTCGACGGCAAGGGGCGACTGGTGGGCGTATTCACCGATGGCGACCTCCGCCGACGCCTCGCGGCCCACGAAGACATTCTCCAGCGCCCGCTGAAGGAGGTCATGACCCGCAACCCCATCACCCTCCGCGACGACGCCCTCGCCGTAGACGCATTACGCATCTTCAATGATCGCAATATCGACGACCTGATCGTGGTCAACGCGCGCAAGGAACCCGTCGGATTGGTGGATTCCCAAGACCTGCCCAAGCTCAAGCTGATGTGATCCGCGGGGACGGATCAAACGCCGGTTCCGCAAATGCCGGACGTTTTCGGCATTCCCGCCGGGCACTGCCGGACATAGACTCATCGGCATGGTACACGTCGGCATCGGTTACGATGTCCATTGTCTGGTTCCCGACCGCAAGTTGGTCTTGGGGGGCGTCGAGATTCCGCACAGCAAGGGCTTGGACGGTCATTCGGATGCGGACGCTCTGCTGCACGCCATCACGGATGCGGTCCTCGGAGCGATCGGCGAGGTCGACATCGGCCACCTCTTTCCCAACACCGATCCCACCTGGCGCAACGCCCCCAGCCGCATCTTCCTGGAAGAAGCCGCTCGTCGCGTCCAAGCCCGGGGCGGTCGGATCGTGAACATCGACGCCACCCTCATCGCCGAACAACCGAAGATCTACCCCCACATCACCGCCATGAAGGCCCACATCGCCACCGCATTGGGTATCCCTCCGGGCAAGGTGGGTATCAAAGCAACGACCAATGAAACCATGGGGTTTGTCGGTCGCGAAGAAGGCATCGCCGCCATGGCGGTGGCCTCGGTCAACCTGCCCGACACCGAAGAATAACAGCAACCATGGGAGCCAAAGCGGACATCGGGTGGACCACCCCGGGACCCGACGGGATCAAACGCCACGTCTACGCCCAGCATGTGGGTGATCAGTGGAAATTCTTCGAACGCCCCAAGCGACGCGGATCGGACATCGAATGGGTACCCATGCCCGAACCGCCGCTGGAAGATTGGCTGGAACTGCTCGACGCCCTGGAGCGGGGCTACGTGCGTCGACGCTACCCGCCGGAGCACATCGAAGCGGTGCGCAAACGCATCCGGGAAGTCTTCCCGGAACACCGCTTCCGGTGATCCACACAGGGTTTCCCCTTTTGAATGATCGCGGTTTCGGGACACAGTAACCGTCATGAGCCGCCCGATCATTCTGGTGACGCCCAGCACCCACGCCGCCGGCGCGGAGTTTCCCGATCATTCCATCAGCGTCAGCAGCCGCTATCTGGAAGCGGTTCTCGATGCCGGAGGACTGCCTCTGGCTCTGCCTCAACTCACCCATCGAGGTCGGTTGGCCGAGTATCTGGAGCGAGCCGATGGCGTCTTGCTGACTGGCGGAGACGACATCCACCCGAAGCTCTATTGGCCGGAGGTTCCCCAGGAGTTGGTGGAACGCTGCGAGTTCCCGGAGCCCGACCGCGACGTGATGGAACTCACCCTTTTGGACGAGCTCTTTCGACGTCCCAAGCCGCTGTTGGCCATTTGTCGCGGGCATCAACTGGTGAACGTGGCCCTCGGCGGATCGTTGTATGTCGATCTCCCCACCCAGAGGCCTGGCGATATCCCGCATGCCCAGATGGATCGCCGATTCGAACCGGTTCATGCGGTGGATATCGCCCCGGACAGTCAGGCGGCGGCCATTTACCGAACCAAAACTTTGGGTGTGAACAGCACGCACCATCAAGCCATCCACCGGCTGGCTGATCCGCTGAAGATCACCCTCAGTGCGGCCGATGGCGTGATCGAGGGCACCGAGCTCCGGGCTGAAAGTTCCGGGCTTCTGCCGTGGTTTGCCTCGGTGCAGTTCCATCCCGAACGCCTTTATGCGGCCCACCCCGAACACGCCCGGATGTTCCGAGCCTTCGTTCAAGCCTGCTCACCCAACCGTTGAAACCCGGCCGCTACGTCATGAATCATTTCCTGCTGTTCCTCCTCCTCGGTGTGGTCTGGATAACACTGCTAGGCGCAGAACCTGCATCACCCACAACGCGCCCCGCACCGCCGGCCTACGAATATCGCCCTGGCTCTTTCGACGGGACCGGTAAGTGGTTTCTGGGCCGAGAAATCGCCCACTTCATGTCCCATCAGGGGGCTCCGTGGCTCGAACGCAATGAGCGTGAAACAGAGGAAGCTCCCAATCGGCTGGTCAGCGCCCTGGGCCTTAAGCTGGGCGATCAGGTCGGTGACGTCGGAGCCGGGAGCGGATACCTGACCTGGCGCATGGCGCGGGTGGTGGGACCCACGGGCAAGGTTTATGCGAACGACATCCAACCGGAGATGATCGCCATCCTACGCACCAACTTGCTGGCGCGAGGCATCACCAATGTGGTCCCGGTGCTGGGCACCACCACCGACCCCAAACTTCCGAACAACACTCTCGACCTCATCATCCTCGTGGACGTTTACCACGAATGCGACCACCCGATGGAGATGGCCCGGCGCATGACCGACGCACTCAAACCCGGAGGCCGACTGGTGTTCGTGGAGTACCGAGGCGAAGAGCGGTGGATCCCGATCAAGCCCCTGCACAAAATGACCGCTGCCCAGGTTCGCTCAGAAATGGCAGTCCATCCGAGTTTGGAATTCGTGGAGAACCTGACGAACCTTCCACGCCAGCACATCCTCATCTTCCGAAAAAAGCCGGGACGACAGGAACCTGAAACTGACAAACCTTGAACTGACAATTGACGCCCCCTCGGAAGACCGCCTACCGTCACGGCTCATTTCGGTGTTCCAGAGTAGCTCAATGGTAGAGCAATCGGCTGTTAACCGATGGGTTGAAGGTTCGAGCCCTTCCTCTGGAGCCATCTTTCCTCCTCGACAATTCACCGGCCCTTTCCCACGGCGAATGGCCCGTCGTTCTCTCCGTTCGTCCTTTCAACCGTCATCGCCTGACGGACGTGTCTCCATGGTTTTCCGTTCCTCGTCCTTGGCTGTTTCAGGCTAGGTCGAAAACCAGCACTTGAGACGCCGAAATCCCCTCGAGTTGCAGAACTTCGATCTCCGTCAGCGCCGCAGCATCGCCTGCCGACAAAACCTCACCGTTGAGACACAGTTGCCCTTCGGCCACATGAACCCAAGCGTGACGGCCCGGGGCCAAGCCATGACTCAGGCAATCTCCTGGCGACAGTTTCCCAAGCCAAAGATCGGCATCCTGATGCATGGCGATGGATCCGTTGCAACCCTCTCGATTGGCAATGAGGTGCAAAACTCCGGATGCGGCCCCGGCCATGGATTTTTCTTCATACCGGGGCGAGACCCCGCGGCGCTCCGGCACGATCCAAATTTGAAGTAAATGCACCCAATCCTGGGCTGAAGGATTCACCTCACTGTGATGCACCCCGGTACCGGCGGCCATGTATTGAACATCGCCCGCTTGAATCACCCGTCCATTGCCCATGGAGTCCCGATGCTCCAGGGAGCCCTTCAGCACATAGGTGAGGATTTCCATGTCCCGGTGCGGATGCATTCCGAACCCCATCTCCGGGGCCACCCGATCATCATTGATGACGCGCAAACTTCGGAAACCCATCCAACGCGGGTCGTGGTAATCGGCAAAACTGAAGGTGTGGAACGAATCCAACCAACCGTGGTTGGCATGCCCGCGTTCTTGGCCCCGGCGGATCAGCATCATGGGCCTCAAGGTGACCGAGCCCGCCCCGACAGGCAACCCGTGTGCCGCCCGACAAAGGCTGTTGAATTGTCCGTAGACCAGAGCCTGTCCCCATGACAATTTCCACGGGAGAAATCCCCGAGCCATGAATGCGTCCCAACCCCACTGCAACGGCCCCTTGAGCAGCCGGCGCGAATGGCTTCGAGTGGGCGGGCTGGGGGCCTTTGGCCTCTCCCTTTCAAGCCTGCTGAACCCCGGAATCCAGGCCTGGGGATCGCCTGCCTCAACGGGCGCAGGCAACCGATTCGGTCAGGCCAAGTCGTGCATTCTCATCTTTCTGGCTGGTGGCCCGCCGCAACACGAGACCTTCGACCCCAAGCCCGATGCTCCGTCGGAAATTCGCGACAACTTCCGTTCCATCGCCACCCGAATTCCGGGCGCTCATTTTTGCGAGACACTGCCCTACACCGCCAAGGTGGCTCATCGACTGAGCGTCATCCGCTCGATGACCACGGAGATCGACGCCCATTCGACCAGCGGCGCCTTCATGCTCACGGGCTACGAACCCCAGACCAAGGCGGAGAATGTGCCTCCGGGCCCGCAAGATTGGCCCAGCATCGCCTCCGTAGTGGGCATGCTCAAACCCAGCACCCGCTCCCCCATGACGTCGGTGGTGCTACCGGAACCCCTGGCCAATGACGGCAACATCCTTTGGCCCGGACAAAATGGCGGATTCATGGGACCTGCGTGGCATCCGATGCTCATGCGGTGCGATCCCACTCAGCTCCCGATGCAAATCGAGGGTTTGAGCCGGCAGGCGGGCGTCTCAGACCTGCGCCTTCAAGAGCGACGGAATTTGCTCGAGCAACTCGACGCCCATTTCCGTCAAGGCGTGGGCAGCGGGTCGGTTGCCTCTTGGGAGCAATCCCATCAGAAGGCCTTCGAACTCCTGCATGCCGACGCCAGCCGACGCGCCTTCGAACTCGAACGGGAACCCGCCTCGGTCCGTGAGGCCTATGGTCCCCACAAGTTCGGCCAGAGCCTCCTGCTGGCTCGTCGATTGGTGGAAGCCGGCACCCGATTGGTCCAAGTGAACTGGCCCCGCGAAGGCAAGGCCGAGGTCGCGGGCAGCCCCCTGTGGGACACCCATGCCAGCAACGCCAGCCGTGTCCGGGATGTGCTCTGCCCCCAATTCGACCGCTCCTTCGCCACCTTAATCGAAGACCTTTCAAGCCGCGGACTCCTCGACGAAACCTTGGTGGTCGCCATGGGTGAATTTGGTCGGTCCCCGAAGATCAACGCCGTGGGCGGACGCGACCATTGGGGAGCGTGCTTCTCGGTGGCTTTGGCCGGCGCCGGAGTGCCCGGCGGACAAATCATCGGCTCCAGCGACCGCATCGGTGCCTACCCGGATTCGCGCCCGGTCCGGCCGAGGGATTTTTCAGCGACGTTGTTTCACCTGTTGGGTTTGTCCCCGAGCGCCGAATTCCTCGATCCGCTGGGACGCCCCCGCAGCCTCACCGATGGCGGCGTGGCCCTCCGCGAAATCATCGGAACCTGATCCACCCTCGACGCCACAGCCGTCCGCAAAATACCTGCATCCTCAAAGGGTGTTGGGTGACGATTGCGCCCCGGTCGACGGAGCTCAGTCTGAAACCTTGATGGGGTCGCGGCGAACACACCTCGTCCCTGATTGGTGACCGATTCGACCAGTTCCAGCCGTCGAGTTTGTATCCACTGCAACAACCCGTCTCGTTCCTTTTTGGAGAGCGTTTCATCGCCCTTCCCACGAAGGAATCGGGAAAGGAGAAAGAGATCGTGGTCTTCGCCGAGGCTTGCTCCCAGTTGGTCCAGCTTTTGGGTCCAAGTCGCCAATGACGACGGCAGCGAGTTCTGCGCAGGAACCAGCTGATGCCACAAGCGCTTCGTGCACCGACGCCAACTGTGGAGATTCCGAGTCGATGGGTTGCTGTGGACCCGGCGCAACGCACGACGTGCCTTGCGGTAAGAAGACACGATCCCGGTCAGCACCCTCTGCCCCTCTCCGGCGCAAACGGGCGTTGATTGAAAACGCCGATCGAAGCCCTTCAGACGACGCCGAATTTTCTGCGGACTCCCTCTGTGAACCAACTGCCTGATGTGCCCAAGGGACCCCTCACGGAGCTGGCGAGTCAGCGCCGCCCAATGCTGGGTCGCTATCGCCGGACGCTCCGCCGCTGCAATGAGGGACAGGCTCTCCAGCCGAACCCTCGCATCCCGGGAATCGGACAACTCGGCTGAACATCGGCGCAGGCAGCGCCTCTGTTGCCGAAATTTTCCGGGCCGCACCATCGGTCGGACCAAAGCCAACAATGCCCGCAACCGTTTCAACTCTTGTCGCACCTCGTGGACGACGGCGTCATCGAACTTACCAGCCAATTCCGAACGGGCCCGGCGAACACGCACGTGCAACAACCGACGGACACCCTGATCGATGGTTTCCCCATTTTGGATGCGGTATGGCATGGATCCAGTCTCGCCAGAACCCCAGTCGGTGACCTGTCAGATTTCAGGCACCTTGCGACCCCGTGGAATCCCTGCAGAAGAAGAACGAGTCGCAGTTCATTCTGGAGCCGTCGCCCATTGATGGCTTCGAAACCCGTCCACTGCGTTCCAGCCATGCCTGCGTTACGTTTTCGTGGCATGACTCTCCTTCCGACACGATCTCGGCGACGATCTCTCTTGGCTTGAACTTGGGTTTCGCGATCTCCTTATCCATCGATCGGGACGATCCCGTCCCAGCCCTCATTCCATGAACCCGTCCGAAGCCAATCAGGTCGTCAGTGAAATCTACCGAATCTTCGGAGCCAAAGGGCATCGCAGCTACGGGGAAGACGTCACTGAACTTCAGCATGCGCTTCAGTGCGCCACCTTCGCCCAGCAAGCCGGCGAGACGCCTGAAGTGATTGTAGCCAGCCTCCTTCATGACTACGGCCATTTGGTTCACGACTTGGGTGAAGACATCGCCGATCGCGGAATCGATGCCCGACATGAACGAGTCGGTGCCAACCAACTGGAGAAGTGGTTCGGATCCGAAGTGGTCGAACCGATCCGCATGCATGCCGATTCCAAGCGGTACCTCTGCTGGAAGGAGGCTGGTTATTTTGAGGACCTGTCGACCGCGTCCAAGCAAAGCCTAGCCCTGCAAGGCGGACCCATGGAAGAACCGGAGGCCCGGGAATTCGAAAAGCGACCCCAGTTCGACCGAGCCATTCGCGTCCGGCGTTTTGACGATCAGGGAAAAGTGCCCGACATGAAGACCCCGACGCTGGAGGATTTCAGGCCTTTGGTGGAGTCGATGGTCCGTCTGCGGCAGTAAGGGCCTGGCCGTTTTTGAGTGACCGTTTTTGGCCTTTCGCATGGTGCCTGCGGGGGCAGTAGGTCCCATCCCGCAAATCGGGTTCACCCAACTCGCCCATAGGAATGAGGCCGCTGCAATGAGACCGGCCTACTCACGCCCCAACGAAGGTTGATACCGCCCTGCTCCAAGACCGGAGCCCCGATCAAAGTCGGAACTTGGGGTTCTGCTGCAGGAATCGCACCGGGTTTTGATAAATGACCCGGTCAATCGCCTCGGCGGTCCATCCGCGACGACGCATTTCCAAGGCCGTCTTGGGGATTGCCAACGGCACGCTCTCACCCCAGTCGCAGGCGGAATTCATCCACAACCGGTCACTGCCATGCACATCCAGAATGTCCACCGCGCGCGCCGGAGTGCACTTGCTGATGGGATACAGCGTCATGCCGGCCCAATGCCCCCGATCGAGGACCATCCGAACCGTATGTTCTTCGACGTGATCAATGAGAACCCGCTCCGGGCGGATTCTGGAATCGCTGGCCAGCAAGTCCAGAATCAGTCGTGTGCCCTTGAGCTTGTCTTCGAGATGGGGGGTGTGCACCAAGATCATCTGGCCGGTCTTGGCCGCGAGATCTACGTGCATCTCCAACACCTTCAGCTCATTCCGCGAATTCTTGTTCAAACCAATCTCGCCGATTCCCAACACATTGGGGCGATCCAAGAACTCCGGGATCAGCGCCAGGACGTCTGATGCCAGAGCCACATCCTCCGACTCCTTGGGGTTGATGCACAACCAGCAGAAATGAGGCAACCCATAGCGGGCCGCGCGGGCGGGTTCGTACTCGGTCAACTGCCGGAAATAGTCTCGGAAACCATCGGCGGAGGAACGGTCGAAACCGGCCCAAAAAGCAGGTTCGCAAACCGCCTCACAGCCGGCGGTGACCATGTCAACGTAGTCATCCGTCGTCCGGCTGACCATGTGACCGTGTGGTTCAATGTAGCGCATTGGATTCTCTCCTGAGCAAAACCCCGAAAGCCTTGGATCACAAGCCGCAACCCCAAATCACCAAAAAAGCCCCGTGGGATATCCCCATCGAGGCTTCTCTGAAGGTGCTCCATGCTCTATGGCCGGAACGATTCAGTTGGGAGGAAAGGGATGGCGTCGCGGATTCTCTCGCAAGAC
The DNA here is from genome assembly GCA_945861075.1 of Akkermansia muciniphila. Taxonomy (GTDB): domain Bacteria; phylum Verrucomicrobiota; class Verrucomicrobiia; order Limisphaerales; family UBA9464; genus SXXZ01. The sequence goes on along the minus strand of CAMATE010000017.1, from coordinate 5,200 downwards.
GAGGCGAGAGCGAGGCGCGGGCCGATGGAAGGCCCGTAACGAGTGAACAACGAAGCTCTTGCGGAAGAAGACGCAGCCAGCACGACCGATCCAATTGAATCGTTCCGACTGAGATAGGAACCTCAGTTGTTCATTCGGGCGAACACGATCACCCGCACCGGCTCGTCGGAACCGGCCAACTTGAACGAATTCATCGTTCCGAAGGTGAACCCCTGCGAAGTGATGTGCATGTCACGACCACGAATGAACGTGGGAATGGTCAACTTCAGCACGATGTTCAATCGGTCCAACCGGTTTTTGAGACCGCCGGCGACCATGTTGGTCAACTCACCCACGGCATCGCGCATCTCAGCATCGCCAAACTGCAAGGAACCCAGCATTCCTCCGACGACCTTCTGTGCCACCTGGGAACCGAACACCAAATGTACATTGGCCGTCAGGCCACCGGTCATCCCAACGACTGCCGCTACTCCATCAACGTCGAAAGATTCAGGAGCGGGCTCATTCGCGGACGACTCGATCTGACTTCCGGTCATCATTGACAAGACATCCCGGGTCACTGCGTCAACCATCGGAGCTATTTGGGGCGGTTCGTTGTTCATTTGTTCAGAAGGGTCCATTTATCGACCCCATTTTTCAAACCATATCGGGAGTAAAGCCGTAATCATTTAGCTAAATTAACCCTGGATTAGAAATAAAACAGTCACCCCCCACCCGCCTCGAAATCAGGGACAGGCTCTTTCAAGTCTCCGCCATGAACCAAAAACAGCCTGTCCCTTATGTCCCCTTGTGTCCTTTGTGCCTCGACAGCCTGTCCCTCGGTATTTCTTCAAGCCCATCCCCATGCCTGTGCACTGGGGACAGGCTCTCCAAACTCGGCAAGTCCCCTATGGGACGCTGGCTTGCGTTGGCAGGTCCGCCGTTCCTATCCTGTCCCCATGGCGAATGACGTCATCCCGGTGAAGGTTCGTGGCATCCTGCCCGCAAACAGCGGCTGTGCCTTGTTCATCGGTAACGATGAAAAGGTGTTCGTCATCCAGGTCGAACAAAACATGGGATTGGTGATCGGGATGGCCATCCGAGGCACCCCAAAGGATCGCCCCCTCACTCACGACTTGATGGGGTTGGTGTTCCAAGGGTTTGGCATCGAATTGGAGCGGGTCGTGATCACGGCTCTCAAAAATTCCACTTTTTTTGCCCGGCTCATCTTGCGCCAGCAAAACGAGTTGGGGACCAAACTTGTGGAAATCGACGCCCGCCCAAGTGATTGCCTAGCCCTGGCCAGCGCCCTCAAACGCCCCATTTTTGTCACGCGCAGCCTTTTCCGAGAGGTGGAAGACATGAGCGAACACCTGGCCGGCGCCAGTGATCAGGAAGAAGACAGTGCCGAAGGCGGAGACCTCGGTGAACAGGCTTGATGGCAGCACGATCCACTCCATCTACGACTCCCGGGCCCACCACTCCGGCACCGATGGTCTTGGTTTGTGGGGACGATGATTTTTCGGTCAAACAGCGGGCTCGGGCCCTTTATGAGCAATGGTGCGCCGAACTAGGCGGGATGGACCACGAAGTCGTGGATGCCACCGCCAGCAATGCCGGCGACGCTCAACAGAAGATCGCCAAGCTCCACGCAGCCCTGAACACCCTGCCCTTTTTCGGCGGAGCCAAGGTGGTGTGGTTTCAGAACTGCAATTTTTTGGGGGAAGATCGCACGGCCAGTTCCGCATCCGTGACATCGGCACTCGGCGAGTTGGCCGAGACCCTCAAGTCCTTCCGATGGGACGGTGTCCGTCTGCTGGTCTCGGCCGGCAAGCCCGATAAACGCCGTTCCCTCATCAAAACCTTCGAGAAACAGGGAACTCTGGAAGTCTTTGAAGCGCTCTCGCAAGACGACAAGGACTGGGCCGGCAAGGCCGAATCGGAAGCCATTCGGATTTTGCGCGAATCGGGCAAGGAAACCGACGACGAGGCCCTGGCCGAATTGGTCAATCGAGTGGGTCCCAACTTGCGGATGTTGGCCTCGGAGTGCGAAAAACTCGCCCTCTACACCGGCTCCCGAAACACCATCACCTTGGGCGATGTGCAATTGTGCGTCTCCCGGCAGAAACTGGCCCGGGCCTTCGCGCTGGCCGAGGCGCTCGGCGACCGGAATCTGGCCAAATTGCTCCGCACGCTGGATGAAGAGCTCTGGGAAATCCGGGTAGGCACCGACAAACGCAAGTCCGAGATCGGACTGCTGTATGGACTGATAACCAAAGTTCGCTCCCTATTGATGCTCAAGGAGCTTCTGGCCAACGGATCGCTGAAACCGGCTCGCGATTACAATTCCTTCAAGTCCCAACTGGACCGGATACCACCTTCTTCGATGCCGGCCGACCGTCGCTTCAACCCGCTGGCTTCCCACCCCTTCGTCCTTTTTCAGGCTATGAAACAGGCCGCCAACTACCGGACCGAGGAACTGGTTGAGGCGATGGAGGTTCTGTTGGATGCCAACAGAAAGTTGGTCAGTGCCGATCTCGACGAGGCTTTGGTCCTTCAACAGGCAGCCTTTCGCATCGTGGGTATTCGTCGCAAGGCAGCTTGATTTACCCCAAATAGTGAGGCCCGCAGATTTTGGGTCGCGGAAATCCAATGTTGTGGAAACCTCAAGAACTTCAGCGGTCGCTCTGAATAGCGAACGCCCAACAAAGTCTCTCTAGAAACCATGGAAATTCAGAAATCGATTTCAATCGCAGCACTGGCAGCCGCCATTCTGACCCCCAGCCTCTCGGCAGGCACCAACGGCTTCTACGCCCCGTATTTCCGCGGCGTGGCCGGCACCGAAGTCGCGGGATGGGAGCGTTTCACCTCCGGCTACAACGTCGCCAACCAACCCGACATGAGCGGGTCCAACACGGGAACCCGGGCCACACTCACCCAACTGGATCCAGTGGGTGCCGTGCTCGGCAGCGGCAACATCTATGTCGGTGTCGGCGGCGCGGGCAATTTCAGCCTGCGCTACACCGGCTTGGAACCCATCGCCCAGATTTCCTTCCAAGTCCGAACGCTTGGGACTGAAATGGACTATTCCGGCCTACGTCTCAACTACCTCTCGGCGGATCAACCCTTTTCCATCGGCAGCACTCCCACCACGTTGGCGAGCACTCCGTCACAGGGTTTCCCCGGCAACAATATCTCCTTGGCCTACACCTGGTACGTCACCGATCCCGGAGTGAAAGACTTCACCCTCAGCTTCAAGGCCACCGGAGAGCATCTGAGCTTGGATGCCATCACGCTGGACGTGATGCCGTCGACGGTTCCTGAACCGGGAACTTGGGCTTTGGCCGGGCTCGGTTTGGCCGCTTGGGCCATGGTTGCCCGCCGGCGCTGATTCCTCGGCCCACGGTCCATCGGAGCCTTCATCCAACAGAGATCAATCCAATCCCCGCACTTCGGTGTCGGGGATTTTTTGTAATACCGGTCAGCGGTCGCTTGCTTCAAGCGACGACCCTCATACCTTCTGGTGCTTTATGCCTGTCCCGTCCGCCACCCTGCGCCGTCGTCTGGCCGCCATCACTCTGGGAGTCGCCACCACTGCGATTCCTGCCCTCGCCCAACACAAGTTGGGCCCCCAACAAACCTCCTTCAAAGCACCGGCCATCGCCGCTGCATCGGACGAGGCCGAGCGAGCCATCAAACGCTTCACCTATCCTGCGGGATGGAAGGCTGAACTCTGGGCCGCCGAACCCGATGTCGCCCACGGTGTCGCGTTTGACGTCGCCGACGACGGCCGGATCTTCGTCGCGGAAAGTTTCCGGGCCTGGAGGGGCGTTCCGGACATCCGGGGCATCATGGACTGGCTCGACGAAGACTTGGCCTGCAAATCAGTGGACGACCGTTTGGCGATGATGCGTCGGCACCTGAAGCCCGACCAGATGGCAGGCTACTACACGAATACTGAACGGATCCGCCTGCTGCAAGATACCCGGGGCGCTGGCAAGGCCACGGTGTCGACGGTGTTCGCCGAGAATTTTGCCACCCCGCTCGACGGCGTCGCCGCCGGTGTGCTGGCCCGCGGCCAGGATGTGTTCTTCGCCAACATCCCCAATGTCTGGCGTTTGCGCGATGCCGACGGGGATGGCATTGCCGACGAACGTCGCAGCATCAGTTACGGCCACGGAATCCGAGTCGGCTTCCTGGGCCACGATCTCCATGGCCTGGTCTTCGGACCGGACGGCCGACTGTACTTCTCGATCGGTGACCGCGCCTCGATGATCCAGACGGAAGGACATACGGTCGGAACCCCGGACAGTGGGGCTGTCTTCCGTTGCGAGCCCGATGGATCTCACCTCGAAATGGTCTATCAGGGACTCCGCAATCCGCAGGATCTGGTCTTTGATGCGTGGGGCAACTTGTTCACCGGCGACAACAACTCCGACGGCGGCGACCAAGCCCGTTGGACCTGGTTGGTCGAAGGGGGCGACAGCGGTTGGCGCATCGGTTGGCAATTCCTCGAAGGTCGCAGCGCTCCCAACCCGCGCGGACCATGGAATTCGGAGAAAATGTGGCATCCCCAAAACAATGCCCAACCGGCCTACCTGACCCCTCCAATCAAGAACATCTCGTCCGGTCCCAGCGGCGTGAGCCACTACGAGGGCACCGGCAGCGGTCCCGAATGGAACGACACCTTCACCTTGTGCGATTTCCGGGGCAGCTCCAGCGGCTCCGGTTTGTGGAAGTTCAAGCACAAGGCCAAGGGTGCAGGCTTCGAGATCGTGGACGACCAGAAGTTCATCTGGTCGGTCAACGCCACCGACGGCCATTGGGGGCCGGATGGTTCCTTCTGGGTGCTCGACTGGTTCGACGGTTGGGAACCCGTGGGCAAGGGACGCATTTATCGTTTCTCAGATCCCCGCCATTCACAGTCGGAGCTCGTGCGCGAAACCAAGGCCATTCTGGCCGAAGGCTTCGCCAAGCGATCGGTCGGTGATTTGTCCAAGTGGCTCAACCACGCCAACTACCGGGTGCGCCTCGGAGCCCAGTTTGAATTGGCGGCCCGTCAGGACGACAAGGCGCTCCTCAAGGCAGCCCTTTCTGCCAAGAGACTCCACGCCCGCATCCATGGCATTTGGGGCGTTGGACAAGTGGCCCGCGCCCAGCGCAATACCGGGGTTTCAGGAGCCCGGGTCGACTCTCTGGAGCGGCTGATCCCTCTCTTGGC